>NZ_CP020918.1:4440000-4621116 GCF_003076455.1 Flavobacterium faecale | reverse complement strand
AAATTCTATCTAAATTATTTTATTTTGTGTATAATTACTTCGTGGAAAAGTAATGGTTTTTTACCGTTATTTTGGGACAACAAATATGTGAACAATTTTCTGTAAAAAAAAATTTATGGGGGTTGAATATCCCGAAATATTGTTGTAAGTAATCAAAAAGTGAGCCGTTTTTAATAAATATTATATCAAAAAATAATGAAAGAATTTGAGTTTGAAGTTAGGGTTAGATATTCAGAAACCGACCAAATGGGTGTGGTTTATCATGGTAACTACGCGCAGTATTTTGAGATGGGACGCGTGGAATGGCTAAGGAAAATGGGGGTTTCGTATAAAAAGATGGAGGAGGAAGGGGTGATGCTACCAGTGGTATCATTAACTACTAATTTTAAAAAGCCGGCACGATACGATGACCTTTTAACGATTAAAACTGTCTTTAAAAGTCAGACGTCTGTAAAAATCGAATTCGAATATGAAATTCATAACGAAGCAAAGGAGTTGTTAACAATTGGGAGTTCAGTTTTGGTTTTTGTGAACATGAAAACGGGTCGTCCAACGGTACCACCGGACTATATAAAAGAGTGTTTGGCATCGATCTCGAAATGATACTAATACTATTCTAATTATTCCTTGATTTTTATGTCAATTTCATATAAATTTAAAAAAGTGTCGAAAATTATTTCGGCATTTTTTTTTCTAGTTTTGATTTCAATTTTACCGATGGGTAGAGTTGTATCGGGATCCATTTCCATTTCTTGAGTTACAATTTCTAATTTTTTTTCTTTAATCACACGCATGGCTTTGTTCATGTTTTGGTAATCGAAGGAGAGGATATAGTGTACGTCAATTGTTTTTTCGATTACATCAGCAGATTCAAGTGTCAGTTGAGCAGATGTTTTGTAAGCAGAGATCAAACCACCAACGCCTAATTTGACACCGCCAAAGTATCTCACAACAATAACGATAACGTTGGTGAGTCCAAACGACTGAATCTGGCCGTATATGGGAGCGCCTGCTGTATTGCTAGGCTCTCCATCATCGTTGGCTCTGTATTGAACAGTTTCGGTCCCGATTTGGTACGCATAGCAAATATGACGCGCTGCGGAATGAATTTTTCGTATGCCTTCAATTATAGGTTTTACTTCCTCCTCATTCTCCATCGGAAAAGCATATCCAAAAAACTTGCTACTTTTTTCTTTAAACAAAGTTTCCTCTGTTGGTGCTGCAATCGTTTTGTAAGTATCGTTAATGTTCAATTCGTTTTTTTTAAGGTGCAAACAGTTGATTTGCAAAAATAGTGTTTGTTTTTAATTTGACTGAAGAAATAACGTTGAGGTTATTATTGGGAGGAGTAAAATAAAAAAAAAGAAAAAATCAGTTTTTATCTGCGCTTTCGCTTTAGCGAATCAGTTTCATCCGTGTCCCAATTCGCTGCATTATATCCTAAAAAGTAGTAGCTACAAAATATTTTTTTCGAAAAGGTCTACCACATCTTCTTTACCCACTTGCAAATTCCACACGTGCATTCCGATTGATTTTGCGGCTTCGGTATTTTCAAGTTTATCATCAACAAACAATGTTTTGTTTGCTTCGAGACTATGGTTGTTGAGTACGTGCTCATAGATTTCGATATTCGGTTTGCGCATGCCTACCTCAAACGAAAAGTAAACGTGTTCAAAACAGTGGTAGAAATCATTGTAAAACGTTTCACCAACTTTCTTTTGGAAACGTGCGATATGGATCGCATCGGTGTTACTCAATAAAAATAATCGGTATTTTTGAGACAGCATTTGCAAAAACTCCAAGCGGTAAAGTGGGAAGTCTGCCAAAATAGCATTCCACGTTTTTTTGATTTCTGGGATAGTTGCGTTGTTGCAGTGTTTTTGAATACCGGATAAAAAATCATCTTCAGAAATTTTTCCCATCTCAAATTGCTGGTTCAGTTGATCCAAGTCATGGTTCCATTCTGTAGCGCCCAATTTTTTTAATCCGTCAAATGTGGCTGGTTTATCGAGGTTGATGAATACGTCACCAAAATCAAATACAATTGCTTCAATCATGATATTTATATTTTTTTAATTCGTCAGGACCAATCATTTTTTGATCCACAACCGAATGATGGGTTAGTATAGGTGCGGGTATGCCGCTTGTAAAGTATGGTGTGCCGGTAAAAACAAGGGCTTCATCCCAGAGTCCACTATCGATAAAGGTTTGCAATAACTGGCGTCCGCCTTCGATAAGTAGCGACTGAATCTGATGTTTGTATAAAACCGCGATGATTTGATTCGGAATTTCTTTTTCGAAGTCAATACTCTCAAAGATACAATTTTCTGTGCTTTTTTGAGTCGTAGATTCGCAAATTACAATAGTTTTAACGCTACCATCAAATAGGTTTTGTGAAGATGGAATGCGGTTGTGTCGATCCAAAACAACTCGTGTAGGAGCGTGTCCTGTCCAGTCTCTTACATCCAATTTTGGGTTGTCATCAATGGCTGTTTGCGTGCCAACCATGATTGCTTGCTCATCGCTACGCCACTTGTGTACAAGCTGTCGCGCAGCTGTACCAGTGATCCATACCGGTTTTTGTTCCTTACGTGTTGCGGGTGCAATAAAACCGTCTTGTGTTTCTGCCCATTTGAGCATAATGTACGGTCTTTTCTTTTGATGAAAAGTAAAAAATCGTTTGTTGAGTTCGTTACATTCGTCCTCAAGAACGCCAACAGTCACATTTATACCTGCTTCGATCAATCTCTTGATACCGCTGCCGGCGACTTGACTATTGGGATCGACCGTTCCAACAACTACGTTCGGAATCTTATGAGCTATTATCAAATCACAGCAAGGGGGCGTTTTACCGAAATGACTACATGGCTCCAAGCTCACATATATCGTTGCTTCGGTCAATAGTGCTTTATCAATGACAGCGTTCACAGCATTGACCTCGGCATGACCTTCGCCAGCTTTTTTGTGCCAACCCTCACCAATAATGCGGTTCTTGTGCACAATCACGCAGCCCACCATGGGGTTGGGATAAGTCGTTCCTAAGCCGTTTTTTGCCAGGTCTATGCAGCGTTGTATGTATTTTTCGTTGGTGTTCATAGTACAAAAATAAGGTTTTGAATTGTAGTTTTAAAGATTAAAACACAATTTGCGGTGAACTATTGTTACTTTTGTAGGCTTTTAGATTTATCATTTTCGAATATCAATCACACCATGAACATTAGACAGTATCGCTCGCAATTCATTTCAAAACTAGCACCGCTTTATGGCGAAGACGAAGCGGAGAGTTTTTTTTATTTAATTTTAGAAAACAAACGTCAGTTGCAGCGTGTTGATTTGGCTATGCAACCTGATCTGACATTTTCTGAAGAAGAATTAGCCGTTTGGAGTCAAATTGAAGGAGAGTTGGAAGAGCAAAAACCGATTCAATATTTGCTAGGTTGCACTAGTTTTTTTGGACTGGAATTTATGGTGAACGAGAATGTATTGATTCCGCGTCCTGAAACCGAAGAGTTGGTGGATTGGATTGTTCAGAGTCAAAAGTTGCCAATTAAAAAGGACACCGAGCAGACTGAACCAGCAAAAATCAAAATTTTGGATATTGGGACGGGGAGTGGTTGCATTGCGATTGCTTTGGCCAAAAATATTCCAAATGCAGAGGTTTTTGCTATCGATGTGTCTATTAAAGCTTTGGCAACTGCCCGAAAAAACGCCGAAAATAATGCTGTATCGGTCACTTTTTTAGAAAAAAACATTCTAGAAACTCTTGACTTAGAACAGCAATTTGACATTATAGTTTCGAATCCCCCCTATGTTCGAAATCTCGAAAAAGCCGAAATCAAAAATAACGTTTTAGAAAACGAGCCACATTTAGCCCTTTTTGTAGCAGATAATGATGCATTGATTTTTTATTCGAAAATAGCACAACTCGCCACCAAAAATCTAAACCCAAACGGGAAATTGTTTTTCGAAATCAATCAATACCTAGGCAAGGAAATGACTGAATTACTTCAAAAATACAATTTCAAAAACATAGCATTAAAAAAAGACATTTACGGCAACGACCGAATGATGTACGGCGAAATCTAAATAATTCTATCCCAAGAAAAAAAACAAACCAAGACAAAAAAAAAGTTAAACACAGATTTCACAGATTTCCACAGATTTTATTCTAAGTTCCTTCTGTAAGTTAAACACAGATTCCCCAGATTTTCACAGATTTTATTCTATGCTCTCTATGAGAGTAAAACGCCTAAACTAAGTTCAAAGAAACTCCTATGAATCTATGTGTTTAAAAAAAAACTCAGCGCATTTCACTAGATACCACTCTATGTTCGCTATGCAAGTGAAACGCCTAAACTAAGCTCAAAGTAAAACCTATGAATCTACGTGTTTCAAAAAGAAGTTAAACACAGATTCCACAGATTTTCACAGATTTTATTCTATATTTCCTATGGGAGTAAAACGGCTAAACTAAGCTCAAAGAAAGTCCTATGATTCTATGTGTTAAAAAAAAGATTCAGCGCATTTCACTAGATTGCACTCTATGTTCGCTATGCAAGTAAGACGCCTAAACTAACCTCAAAGAAAGTCCTATGAATCTATGTGTTTAAAAAAAAACTCAGCGCATTTCACTAGATTGCACTCTATGTTGGCTATGCAAGTAAAACGCCTACTCTAAGTTCAAAGAAAGTCCTATGATTCTACGTGTTAAAAAAAAACTCAGCGTATTTCACTAGATACCAATCTATGCTCGCTATGAGAGTAAAACGCCTAAACTAAGTTCAAAGAAAAACCTATAAACCCTATGCGTTAATAAAAACTTACTCGTAACGCAAAGCCTCAATAGGATCCAACGTAGCTGCCTTAATAGCAGGATACAATCCCGAAATAATAGCCACAATAAAACTAGTCATAAAAGCCGCAAAGATAGCCAACCACGGAATCACAAAATCAAATTTCATGGCCGTTGCGATACCAAAACCAATCAAAATACCCAAAATAATCCCGATTATACCACCAAACTGACCAATAAGTAAAGTTTCAATAAAAAACTGAATAGCAACAGTAGATTTCTTTGCACCAAGCGCCTTACGTACACCTATCTCGCGGGTACGCTCCGTCACCGAAACAATCATAATATTCATCAATGCAATCGACGAACCTAGAATTGTAATCACACCAATACCCCAAGAAGCAAGTCCGAGATACTTAGTGATACCTAAGATTTTATTAATCAAATCATCCGAGCGTACAATTCCGAAATTGTTTTCCTTCACAGGACTGAGCCCGCGTATGTTGCGCATCGTGCTAATAGCGTGGTCAATGGCTTGATTCAAAAACTCATTTTTTTGCGTCAAAATACTCACAGTATAATTGATATTTGGAGCTGTAAAAAGGGAGCGTGCCAACTGAATCGGAATCAAAACACGTAAATCTTGGTTGTTCCCAAACGTAGCACCTTTTTCTTTCAGGACGCCGACTACCTTGAAACGCGCACCACGAATCGAAATCGTTTTTCCAATTGGGTTAACGTCCTTCAATAGTCCCTTTTCAAAATCAGATCCTACAATACAGGAATACGTATTATTGCTAATATCAAAATTAGTAAAATTGCGACCCAAACTTGTCTCAAGGCCAGAGTTGATCAAGAAATATTCGTCAACGCCCATAATTGCAATCTCGGGATCTGTTTTTTCAGTTTCAAATTTCACTTCGGCAGTACTTGTAGCCTTAAAAGACAAAGAGGTTTCGGTCAGCGAAAAATGAAATTTATTTTTGAAAGCCACCGCATCAGGGTACGAAATCACAGGATTAATAATTTTCCTGGTTTCCCCACGGCGGTTGCGGAGTTCGTTTTCATATTGTTTAATCGAAAAAGTATTGGCACCCATCGACGAAAAGTCAGTCGAAATCGTGTTCTCAAGGGCCGAAACCACCGTCAAAATCCCAACCAAAGCCGTAATTCCGATCGCGATAATAATCACCGTCAAGACCGTTCTCAAAATCTGCGTCCGAATCGATCCGAGCGCAATTTGTATATTTTCCTTAAACAAATTAAACATCCTAGTAATTTTGCTACTAAATTACACATTTTGCCACAATATCAAGAAATAGTCTTTTTTTATTTGAAGCTAATCCAGCTATTCGTTTCAATGATTTCTCAAAACACTTTATTTTCATTGTCCCAAAGGAGCTTCTCCCGAAGTGTCGGGACTGCTCTTTGGGTCAAGAAAATAATAGTGTTTTTTCGTGCATCATTTCCACTGCTATCTGGGCTAAGAAGGAAAGGATGTTTTTTGATTTTAGAAAGTTTTTATTTCTTAGATTCAAGTGATAAATGCAACACTCCTTATTTGTTTAAATAAAGCCTACTGATAAGTCTTGAAGATCTAGATCTTCAAGACTTATCAGTAGGCTACGAAAAAAATTTCTCTTATTTTTGGGTTACTAAGCACAAAAAAAAGATGTCACATTTAACGATTGAACAAAGATACGAAATTGCTACACTTCGTTCACAAGGATTTTCAATGAGTAAAATTGGAGGGTTTATAGGTAGAGATAAATCTGTAATTTCAAGAGAGCTATCCAGAAATTCCGATCAAAGAAATAATGTTTATAAAGCTAAATTAGCCCAAAGTAAGGCCAGTATTCGACAGCATGAAAAAGCTAAGAAAATACGCTTTACTGAACAGATAAAAGCACGTGTTATTCATCTTTTAGAAGAAGATTTCAGTCCTGAACAAATAGTAGGATATTGCAGTGATAAAAACTTTGAATGTGTTTCGATTGAAACAATTTATCAATTCATTTGGAGCGACAAAAAGAAAGGCGGACAACATTATAAGCACCTACGCACAAAAGGAAAGCGATATGCTAAAAGAGGGGCTTTAAAAGGCTCAAGAGGTATTATTAAAGATAGAGTTGGTATTGAAAACAGGCCGTTGGTTGTAGAAGAAAAGCAAAGAATTGGGGATTTAGAAATTGATTTGGTAATAGGTAAAAATCACAAAGGAGCTTTGTTAACAATAAATGACAGAGCATCAGGTGTGCTTAAAATGGCTAAAATAAACAGTAAGGAATCACAAGAAATTCAGGAGAAATTAATTGAATTATTAATGGATTGGAAGCCCATTTTGCACACCATTACATCTGATAATGGGAAAGAGTTCGCTAACCATAAAAAAGTATCTGAAATATTAGAAATCTCATACTTCTTTGCCAACCCATATTGTAGTTGGGAAAGAGGTGCTAATGAAAATTTAAATGGTTTAGTAAGACAATATTTTCCAAAAAAATATAACTTTGATTTAATAACAGAAGAAGAGGTTTTAAGAGTAACAAATAAATTAAATAACAGACCCAGAAAAAGATTTGGTTTTAAAAGTCCAAATGAAATTTTTGAGCAAAAACTTAAACAATGTGCATAAGGTTGCATTTGTTAATTGAATCCACCTTTCCATTCACGGAGCACACGAAAGGATTCGTGCGGTAGCAGGGGAAGTATTCCTTTCTCTGATGGATTAATTCAAAATTAAAAAAAGATAACGCTGTTGCCAGCGAAGAAACTATTGAAACTAAAACTACCAATTATGATTTCTTTGCTAGTTGATGTCCATCCAGTTTTTAGCCTTTAGAGTTTGAAATATTGGAAGCGATTATTTTCTTTTCCATTTGCTTTAATTTTTTGTCCATTTTACTACTATTTCTTGAACTAAGCGCCCATATTGCCGCAGGAATCCAACCAATTATTGTAATTTGTAAAATAAGGCAAACGATGCCACGAATGATTTTACCATTTATAAAAAATGATAACCAAGGAATTAAAATTGCTAATAACATATGTTCTTTTTTTATTATTCACCTACTCGTTGGCTTTTCGGTTTCCGCCCAATTTTTTTTGTGATTGCTTATTTAATAGGTTGCTCGAACGTCTCGCTAATAAACATGATCTAATTTTGTTATCTTAATTTCACGTTACTTAATCACGCTTCTTCCAAACTTGGGGCGAAGTACGTTTTTCGGTATCAGTAAATTTTTGTTTCTACGAACTACACGAAAGGATTCGCGCGGTAGCAGGGTGTTGACTTAAAAGATTTTTTGAATTTTTAAAAGTATTACGCGCTGGCAGAAAAAAAAACAAATGAGTTGTCAATTGTCATGCCTTTTCAAACTCTAAAAAATCATTTCGGTCTTTATCTTTTAATTTCAATTTGTTTGTTAGTATTTCAACTATTTCAAAATCAGTTTTATTATTTTCTAGTTCGATAGATAATTCGGTCTTTGTTTGATTAAAGTTCCATAATCCTTTACTGACTGTACCATCTTTGCTATAAAGTAATTCATTATCCCTTAATTTTCCATTTCTAAAAAAATATTCAATTTTATCTGTTGTGCCTATTTGTAACCAGAACTTGTCTTCTAATTTTTCTTTGTTCACAGGTTGTTGAATTGTCGGTAAGTTCAAATTATTTAGATTTTTCTGTCTAAATTCTTCTACACGCTTTAAAGCAATCTCATTTTGAGCTTTTGACAACTCTGTCAAAATTTCTTTTTGTAAGTTTTGTTCGATTTGAACTCTAAGTTTGGCTTTTTGAGTATGTTTTTTGTTTTCTAAAGATAATATTTCTTCTTTTAGTTCACTTTCTTTAAGCTGATTAACATCTGCCTGATGCAGCTTGTTTCTCTCCTCTGAAATAATTAATTCATCATAGCCACCTCTATTGCTCAATAGCTTTGTAAGCAAGGGAAGTAATTCTATCAAAATAAATAAAATAGTAATAGCTAAATGTGTTCCGCCTAAAGAATATAATACATTTACTCTTTCAATAACGCCTATATTTTTTGATTTATATTTATCTATCTCATCTGGCCAAGAAATATTTTGGTCTGCCTCAACTATTGTTTGACGTATTTGTGTTAGACTATCTTTTGCTATATTTAGTTTAGATAAACTATTAAGTTCGTTCCGCATATATTCATCTGCACGTTTGCCTTTACCTGGAATCCCTGATTTTTTACCTGTAATTTCATCTTCATAGGTTCTCTTATCTTCAGAATACGATTTTTCCTCATCGTTTACTTTAGTTTCCCAAAGTTTTAGTTTTCCTTGGAAATCTTTTTCAAAATCTTTTTTGACAATTTTTTCAACTTTGCTAATTATAACGTTATTGACTTCTTTTTCGAATATCTTGAACTCAAGTGGAGTAGCTACAACAATTCCAATCATTAATGCTAAAGCAACTCTAGGAATTGATTTTAAAATTTGAATATTAAAACTGTCATTTTTACTGATTGTTGAAACAATTGCCCTGTCTAACGACAAAATTATAAAAGCCCAAATGATGCCAATTGGTAAATATAGCCATACAAAATTAGTACCTTCGGTATTGAAGGCAAATGATAAAAAGTAAGTTGCTGAAAAGATTGATAGAAAGGCTACACAAAAAACGACGATACCGATATTGGCATATTTACTAATTTCTTTGTCATCGCATTTTTTTACAATTTCTACACTTGCTCCACTGCACCAAATAAAAAAATCTCTCATAGTTAGGATGTTTGTATATAGGATTTTAATTTCTCTACAATTATTTTAATGATTTTTGGTTTCGTTATTTTTTTAGCAATCTTCGTTTCTATTTCTCCGTTGCTTAAATCTATGCTTAGATTACAGTCAATAGTTTGAATGTTTAATACTTTTTCGTAGTCGAGTGATGGTATAAAATCGCGGTCTAGGTTTATTGCTTTCCCAATATCTGGAAGAATTTGGTCAAATCGTGGTACGAGCCCGTTAAGATCTAATTCATATTTGTTTTGTACAAGATTGATTGAAATTTTTTCAGATACAGCATTAAATAAATCGTTCGAACATCGAATTCTATATGTACAATCTTTTTTTATATGTTCAATTAAATTTGAACTATTGGAAACATCTCTTTGTTTGCCAAAATCATCTTCAATAATAATTTTGCTAGCATTTTCTACCTCCCAAGTCAGAGTTATTGGGATGGATTGGACAACAAATATAAAATCTGAAGTAAAACTCTTTATTTCAATTTTTTTGAAAACCTTAACGGTAACTTCTTTTTCAGTTTTAGTGATACCATCTAAAGCGGTAATAATTAGAACATATTTTGTATGCTCTGTTGGGTTTATATTTCTTTCATCTTTATTTGTCAAAATCTCTGTTTTGCCACCTATATTTAATTCTACATTTTGAGCATTTTCGATATTCCATACCAATTGTGTAGTGTTTCCATAGCCTATTTTTTGATGCTTGCTTTTGAATTCTACAATCTTTGGAGGTGGTAAAACTTCTATTTCTAAGGTTTGCTCTATTTTATCAAAGGCATTTTTAGCCATTAATTTATAAATAGTGTTTTTGCTTGGCTTTATGGATATAACATCCGATGACTTTACAATTCCAATACCGTTATCAATTTTAACGCTAGTTGAATTTTGTATTTCCCATTCCAAAGTCAATTCATTTCCTAGTAATATTTGCTTAGAATTAGATTTGAATTGTGTGATTATTGGCGGTACCTGAACAGAAGATAAAACTTTTTCCCATTCATTGTAAGTGGTTCGTTGTATTGGGTTTAAGTAGCCGTAATTAACAGTATTGTAAAGTTGTTTATAAATAGAATTCGGTAAAGTGTTTTGCAGCCAGTTTTTTACGGGTATATATTGTGTCTTATTTCTTTCATTAAAGAAAGGTTCATTTTCTGCTATTTCTGGCCATTTGTATTTTTTGAAGTATTCTTTAGTAACTCTTGGGCTTAGTTCGTTAAGATAAAATAACGGATGAGTAGTAGTAAGAATGTAATGAATTCCAACGGCAACTGACCATAGGTCCGATAATAAGTTTACTTTTACTTGTTGCAAACCGCCAGAACCAATTTGTTTTAATTGCTCCCAAATTTCTGGTGCAACCCAATCATTTGGTGCACCCCAAGTATTTGGGGTGTCGTCTTTATTTTCCGTTATAGTTCCACTATCAAAATCAATGATTGCACATTCATTTGATTTTGTATTAATAAAAATCGCTTCGGGCTTTAAGTCGGCGTGAATAAAGAAGATTTCTTGTAAAAGCTTGAAGCCTGATGCTAAATGAAAAGCAATAAGCATTTTCTTGTCGATGCTTATTTTTTGATATTCTTTGTAAGACTTGTCTAAAATGTCAATAAATTCTTCAAAACCTATCTTTTTTAGATTGGTAGAAGCAAAACCACGATATAATTTTCCGTTTATATTTCCTTCAAAACTAAATTGAGGCAATCCTTTTAGTGCAGGATAACTGTCAGTTATTATTTTACCTGAATTTTGCTTTAGTTGTTGATTTTTTACATCTATTTTTTGTTGTAATTTCCTTATTGTATTATAGTTATGGTCTTGTTTGTTCTGACTATCTTCTTTGAATAATTTAATTACTTGCGGTACTGATGGTTTTTGACCATTTACTTTCAAACAAACATAAACTTCGCCGAATGCACCCTCTGCAAATGGTTTATTTTCGATTTCAATTGTCTGAACATTTTGAAATTCAGACAGTAGGTTGGTGCTTAATGAAGTTGATATTTGTATGGTTTTCAAGACTATTCTTGTGTTATGGTTGTTGATTTAGATGGAATTATAATTCCAAAAGAAGTGTCATCATCAATCAATTTATTTTCAGTAATTTGATTTAAATATTCATCAATATTTGCATTAATGTTCACTTCTTCTATTGAATTATCTTGTAATGATTTTTTTAAAGTACTCAATAACAACTCAATTTTTTTATCGCCACTTATCCATAAATTTCCTTCTCGGTCTTTTGCAATTGGATTATGGTCGTTGCTAAATAATCCGTCTGTTGATGCCAAAATAATATCCCCATATAACTCATTGTCTTTGCTTATTTCTAAAATGCTTGGTTTTAGCTGATTTTCAGTACATTCTAGTGCAATAAACTTATACAAAGCTTCTTTTCCATTTTCTTCAACTGTATGAGGATTAAGAACGTTGATTGCATTCCAAGGCAAATATCTTTGAGGGCTAAAATCATAAAAATTTCCTCTGATGTGCCATATTGAACCATTTCCTAAATAGGAAATTATAAACTTTTCCTCCAACTCAATTACGCAAATAAGTGTTGTTCCGTATGATTGAGTTTTATCAATTTCCAAGTTATCTTTTTCATTATCAGTAAATTCATTCTTTAAGTCATTATAGACTTTAGTATAAAAATGAGTTAGATTAAGCTCTTCTATTGCAGAACAATTTTCTATATAACTTTTTAAAGTTTTTACGCAAAACTCTGAACCTTCGCTCGGTTTGAAATGCGAGCCAATACCGTCGCCAACAATAAAGCCTTTTATGCCAAGTTTCTCATTTTTGAAACTTTCAATATAGTCTTCATTTTTTATTTTTGGCGTGATTGACTTTGTAATGATGTATGAGTTCATTGTTTGGTTTTAATTGATTTTTCCAATACCTGCTGATTGACTTATTGAACTTTCAAAAAATTTCCTTAATGCTTCTCCATCATAAACAGTAGCGTAATATTTAACAGGATTTGTAGAAACATTTTGTAATAAATTTTTTATTTCGGTTGCTTCATTATCGCTATTGCCTAATTCAGCAAAATATGCAGATGCAATTACTACACTAGGATTTAATTTAATATTGTCGGCTACGGCAATTGTAGTTTCGGGTTGAAAACATAAGCCGTCTGACATTAAAAGAATAACGACACTATGTCTAAGTCCATCTTGGGGTGCATTATTAAGAAACTCTTCCGCCATTTTTTTTGCTTCATTAAGTGCCTCAAAAATGTGTGTGCCTCTTCCTTTACCATCCAATGGATTAAAATTTTCACTAAAATAATCAATCTCTTGGAAAGGTGTTGGTTGTAATGTTGTAGTAGAAGAAGTGTCGAATTTAATACATGAAAAAGAAAAATTGCTTTTTTTGCTACTACCATCGAAACGTGTAAAAAGTTCTTTTACACCCATTTCAACTTCTTGCGCTTTAGTGAGCTGTCCTCTGCCAGTTGCATTCATTGAACCGCTTCCATCTAGTACTAAGATTCCAAGTTGATGAAATGTTCTTGGCACCTCGGGTTTGTCAATAATAAGTCCTGTTTGTTCCATATTCTGTAGTTTTAAAATTAGTAGATGGTAAATGTAACTATTAAGTTTTTATGCACATTACGGTTTTCCACAAAACGCTAATAATTTTTGTAAAGTTGTGTTTGTGGAGTTGGGACAAAAGCAAATGTGGTGTAACTTTGCGCTGTCTGGTATGTAGTCTTGCATCTTTTTTGCTTTTGTCGAAGTGTTGGCTTTTTTGCTCATTTTTCACTCTGTTAATTTTAGCAATATTGTTATTTAAAGTGATACTGAACTAATATCTAAGCAAAACAAACCTTCGTATATACACCCATGTTAAGTTAGGTTAGCGAAGGTTAGTTTTTTTTCTTCAAATATATAAAAGAAAACTTATAAATTAAGAAATTTTCTTGTGCTAAAGATATCCTCAAATACCAATTTACACACAACTCGTTCATGCCCCAGGTAGTAGCGGCAGCCCCGACTGAAAAATGCTATTTTTTGCGGGAGTTACAGAGCGAGTCCCGACGCTTCGGGAGAAGCTCCTGTAACGACCTAGTAAAAAAAGCATTTTGATAGAGGGCTATAGCGTCAAGAAGCGTCGGGATTGGATTAAGCGCCACAAAAAAAAACAAATCAATACTCAATGTAATCCTAAATTATTTTTTCCAGGCTTTTAGTTTAAATACACATCCGTTCCTCTTAAATGTTCTTCAATTTCTAATTATGGTTTAAAGAAAATCTATGTTTCCTCTGAGAGTGAAACGCCTTCTTTTAGGTTCAATCAAAAGTCTATGATTCTATGTGTTTCAAAAAAAACTCCAAATTTAATTTCTGTTTTTATAAACAGATTTCTATTAAAAATAAGATATTTGCAGAGATTTTAAATTTCGGTTTTGAATTATTCGTTTTTCGAAAACTAAATACCAAAATCTAACATCCTAAACTATTATAATGGCATCAAAACCAAGTATTCCTAAAGGAACCAGAGATTTTTCACCTGCTGAGGTGGCAAAAAGACAATACATTATACAAACTATAAAAACCAATTTTGAGAAATTTGGTTTTCAACCGATTGAAACCCCTTCATTCGAAAATTCGGAAACCCTGATGGGGAAATACGGAGAAGAAGGCGACCGCTTGATCTTTAAAATCCTGAATTCGGGAGATTATTTGGCGAAGGCCAATGCGGGACATTTAGAGGCAAAAGATAGTACAAAATTAACAGCAAGTATTTCTGAAAAAGCCTTGCGTTATGACTTGACCGTTCCTTTCGCTCGTTACGTGGTACAACACCAAAACGAAATTGAATTCCCATTTAAAAGATACCAAATTCAGCCTGTTTGGCGTGCAGATCGTCCACAAAAAGGGCGTTTTAGAGAATTTTTTCAATGTGATGCCGATGTTGTAGGTTCCAAATCGCTTTGGCAAGAAGTGGAATTGGTGCAATTATACGACGCTGTTTTTACCGATTTGGGATTGGCAGGTGCAACCGTAAAAATCAACAACCGTAAAATATTGTCTGGAATCGCTGAGGTAATTGGAGCTTCGGATAAATTGATTGATTTTACCGTTGCCTTGGATAAGTTGGACAAAATAGGCGAGGATGGTGTAAAGAAAGAAATGATCGAAAAAGGTATTTCTGAAGACGCAATCACAAAAGTGCAACCTTTGTTTAATTTCACTGGTACGACTACCGAAAAATTAGCACAACTGGCACAATTATTAGCCGATTCGCAAGAAGGAATGAAAGGTGTTGAAGAATTACGTTTTATCTGTGAAAACGTAATCAACCTAGGATTATCTACGGCAGAACTGGATTTGGACGTGACCTTGGCTCGTGGACTGAATTATTATACAGGAGCTATTTTTGAAGTTTCGGCACCCAAAGGAGTAGCCATGGGATCGATTGGTGGCGGTGGTCGTTACGACGATTTAACTGGTATCTTCGGTTTGAAAAACATGAGCGGCGTTGGAATTTCGTTTGGCCTAGACCGCATCTATTTGGTGGTGGAAGAGCTGAATTTATTTCCACAAACGGTAACGGTTTCGACCAAAGCTTTGTTTATTAATTACGGTGAAAAAGAGTCTTTTTATGCGATGAATGCGATCAAACAATTGAGAGCTGCGGGAATTAAAGTAGAGTTGTATCCAGATAACGCAAAAGTTGGAAAGCAATTTCAACATGCCGACAAACGTTTTATTCCGTTTGCAGTAATCGCAGCCGAGGATGAAATGAGCCAAGGAAAATATGCACTTAAAAACTTGGCAACTGGAGAGCAGAATTTGTTAGACTTAGAAGAATTGAAAGCGGCACTTAAATAAGGGTACGCAGATAAAACGGATTGGCTATCGCCAAAGCGATGATAAAACGGATTTGTATATAGGGAGAAGCTAACTCGGAAGATGGAACGCTGGTAAAACGGATTGGCTATCGCCAAAGTGCTGATAAACACGGATTTTTCAGTTGTAGATTGGTGCCTAACTTGGAAAATGGAACGCTAATAAAAACGAATTTTTTTGATTTTGACTATCTGTTACTTGGTCTACATTAGAAATGGCACGCAGATCTTTCTGATTTCTGCAGATTACACCTAACTGATCTGCTAAAATCAGCAAAATCTGCGTGATATATTTTTTTAGTACGTAAAGGGGAAAGTCATATTTTGATTTATGCAGTTGTATTGAATACGCAGGCTATAGAGAAATTTGTGTAATTGATTTTATAGACGAACAGTATTAGTGAAATTTGTGTCCAAAAATAATCGCTTTCTTCGTGTAATTCTTTTTAAAGACAACAGCATTAGTGCGAATTCGTGAAATTGGTGTCCAAAAAATATCGGTTAATTAGTGTAATTCATTTTACAGACAACAGCACTAGTGCAAATTCGTGAAATTAGTGTCCGAAAAAAATCGCTTCATTCTCAAACTAATTAGTGTAATTCATTTTACAGCCAACAGCATTAGTGAAAATCCGTGAAATTGGTGTCTAAAAAAAAAGTCGCTTGATTCGTGTCCAAAAATAATCGCTTTAGTCGTATCGATAAAAGATAGAATCAAAAACTATAACGCATAAAAAAAGCTTTGTTTTAGAAAACAAAGCTTTTTTTGATATAAGGTATGGTGAATTAATAATGTGTATAAATAACCTTAGATTCTTTAACTAAAAAGAATAGATTACAAACATAAAAAAAAGTATTGATATAATTCTTAAAATTATATTAAAATTTAAATTAATAATGAAAAAATAGCAGGCGTTTTTGTGTTTTTCAAAAAGAGAACTGACAATTTGACGTTTAGAACGTTTTGGCAGTACTTTTGCTTTCCAAAAGAAAGTTCAAAATATGTTTAAGAATGTTTTTAAAAATAAAGGTAATATGACTACTGAAAATACAGAAATCGATCAAAAAATAGAGGATGTGACATTGGATAACAATGCAACTGAAGAGCAGGTTCTTGCAGAAGAATTAAGTGTTGAAGAACAGTTAACGAAAGACTTGGCAAATGAAAAAGATAAATTTTTGAGATTATTTGCTGAATTTGAAAATTACAAAAGAAGAACTACTAAAGAACGTATCGAGTTGTTTAAAACAGCTAATGCCGATGTAGTAGGGGCTTTGCTACCTGTTTTGGATGATTTTGATAGAGCGATTATCGAAATTGCAAAGTCGGAAAACGAAGCGGTTACTAAAGGAGTGCAGTTAATTCATGAAAAATTGAAAAACACATTAAACTCTAAAGGATTAGAAGTTGTTGATGTAAATGCAGGTGACGCATTTAATGCTGATTTTGCTGAAGCAATTACTCAAATCCCAGCTCCGTCTGATGATATGAAAGGTAAAATTGTGGATGTTCTTGAAAAAGGATACAAATTAGGAGATAAAATTATTCGTTTTCCTAAGGTTGTAATTGGGCAATAAGGGTGTGCACTAGTACACGGCTTTAATTATCAACAAAAAAGAATACAATGAAAAAAGATTTTTACGAAATATTAGGTATAGCTAAAGGTGCAGATGCTGCAGCGATTAAGAAAGGCTACCGAAAAAAAGCCATTGAGTTTCATCCTGACAAAAACCCAGGAGACAAAACGGCAGAAGAGAAGTTTAAAGAAGCAGCAGAAGCTTACGAAGTATTGAGTGATCCTGCCAAAAAGCAAAAGTACGACCAATACGGGCACCAAGCCTTTGATGGTTCTGGTGGTTTTGGCGGCGGTGGTGGTCATGGTGGTATGAATATGGACGACATCTTCAGCCAGTTTGGTGATATCTTTGGTGGCGGTGGATTTGGCGGCTTTGGTGGTGGCGGTTCTCGTGGCCCACAAAGAGTCAAAGGATCTAATCTTCGTATCAAAGTCAAATTGACTTTGGAGGAGATTGCCAATGGTGTGGAGAAAAAAGTAAAAGTGAAACGTAAGGTGCAAGCGCCTGGTGTAAGCTATAAAACGTGTTCTACCTGTAACGGTCAAGGTCAGGTGATGCGTGTGACCAATACAATTTTGGGTCGTATGCAGTCAGCTAGTACTTGCCCTACTTGTGGTGGTGCGGGTCAACAATTGGACAAAAAGCCAGCTGAAGCCGATGCACAAGGAATGATTCAAGAAGATGAAACAGTTTCTATTAAAATACCTGCGGGTGTTGTAGACGGTATGCAATTGAAAGTTTCTAGCAAAGGAAACGATGCACCAGGAAACAGCGTACCAGGAGATTTGATTGTTGCGATCGAAGAGTTGGAACATGAATTCTTGAAGCGTGAAGGTGAAAATTTGCATTACGATTTATATATCAGTTTTCCAGAAGCAATTTTGGGAGTTTCGAAAGATATCGAAGCAGTAAACGGAAAAGTACGTATCAAACTAGAAGACGGAATCCAGTCGGGTAAAATCTTGCGTTTGAAAGGGAAAGGTATTCCGAATATCAATGGTTATGGTAATGGAGATTTATTGGTTCATGTTAATGTTTGGACTCCAAAAGAGTTGAATAAAGAACAAAGACAGTTTTTTGAAAAAAATATGGACAGCGATAATTTTATCCCGAACCCTGAGAAATCAGACAAATCGTTTTTCGAAAAAGTAAAAGATATGTTCTCTTAGGGGAATAGTTGGAGGATTACTTTTACCAAAATAACAACTAAAAATTAAACACCAATCGGACGAATTAAAGCTAATTATAGTTGTCGTATGATTGATTTTACTGAGAAAAAGATTTCATGAAATGTTTTGTGAAAATTAGTAAAACAAGTGTTTGTCTTTTATAAATACAAAACCCATCCTTTTTTCTGTAAAGAGGATGGGTTTTTTGATGCTAAAAGAAAGGAATTCACTTTGATTTCTTTACTTTTACACAAATTCAAAACGTAGCATGAGTAACTTACTTGAAGTCAAAAATGTAGTCAAGCAATATGGAGATTATACTGCTTTGAACGCTGTTTCGTTAAGCATCCCCAAAGGCAGTATTTATGGACTCTTAGGTCCGAATGGTGCTGGTAAAACTTCTTTAATTCGAATCATCAATCAAATAACATTGCCAGATAGTGGCGAAATAATTTTGGACGGCGAGAAATTGCAGTCCAAACACATTCAGCATATAGGTTATTTGCCCGAAGAGCGTGGTTTGTATCAAAGTATGAAAGTGGGAGAACAGTGTTTGTACCTAGCGCAAATGAAGGGATTGTCAAAGGCCGAAGCCAAAAAACAATTGGATTACTGGTTTGATCGTCTTGAAATTCAAGGTTGGTGGAACAAAAAAATCCAAGAATTGTCCAAAGGAATGGCCCAGAAAATTCAGTTTGTGGTTTGTGTTTTGCACCAGCCCAAATTGCTTATTCTAGACGAACCGTTCTCAGGTTTTGATCCGGTGAATGCTAATGTGATCAAAGACGAAATTTTGGCTTTGAAAGAGAAAGGAACTACGATTTTATTCTCAACGCATCGCATGGAAAGTGTAGAGGAGTTGTGTGACGAAATTGCTTTGATTCACAAATCAAACAAATTAATCGAAGGGAAACTGAATGATGTAAAACGTCAATTTCGAACCAATAGTTACGAGGTCGGGATATTAAGTTCAGACGTTGAAGGTTTGATGTTTGCCATCACCCAAAAGTTCAGCGTTAATCCGGCAAATTTTAAAACGTTGAATAACGAATTAAAACTCGAAATTCATATTGGGGATGCAACACCAAACGAGTTGCTGAATATCTTAGTCCAAAAAGGGCAAGTCACCCATTTTGTAGAAAAAATTCCGTCTGTCAATGATATTTTCATTCAAACAGTTAGTTAGTAATCATACAAATTTCGATTTTAGATTACGGAACTAAAAAATCCTCAATCCTCAATCCTTAATTATAAATCATAATGAGCATCATTTCATTAATTATAAAAAGAGAATTTATATCCAAGGTTCGCAATAAATCGTTTATTGTGATGACCTTTTTGAGTCCGTTATTATTTGTGGGAATCACTGTTTTTATTAGCTACTTGAGCTCAATGAAATCAGATACGAAGCAAATTGCCATTCATGATCCATCGGGTGTTTTTGTCAAAGAACTCGTGGCTCAAAACCAAGAAGAAGCAGAATATAAATATGTCGATTTGACGCCCATACCAGTGGAGTATCTTAGAGACAGTATAGCCAATCAAAGTTATGAAGGTCTATTGCTGATTCCAAATACAACAGATGCAACGAGCTTGGAGACTAAAATACAATTGATTGCCAATACCAGTCCGAGTATTGCGCTTATCGAAAAAGTGCAAAACGTTATAGGCAAAAAAATCACCCAATTAAACTTGGAGAAAGCACATTTGGATACGCTGGCCATCAAAAAAGCGCAGTCCACGGTAGTACTTAGTTTGGCTAAATCATCGGGTGAAGAAACGATAAAAGGATTGAACGAAATCAAGATTTTTATTGGTGGTGCATTTGGTTATTTGGTCATGATGTTTATCATTATGTACGGGAATATGGTGATGCGATCGGTTATTGAAGAAAAAACAAATCGTATTATCGAAATCATTATATCCTCTGTAAAACCATTTCAGTTAATGATTGGAAAGATCATTGGAACCTCGTTAGCGGGAATTTTACAGTTTATGATTTGGGCTGTAATTGGGTTGTCAATCATGACTTTTGCTTCTTACTTTTTTGGAGTTAATGTTGGTCCAACAGCACGATTAACCCCAGAAATGATGACCGCAGAGCAAAGTCAAATGATGACTACAGTGCAAATGTATATCAAAGAATTGTGGAACTTGCCAATAGCATCAATCCTACTCGGATTCATAGTCTATTTTATTGGTGGTTACTTTTTGTACAGCTCGTTTTACGCAGCAATTGGTGCAGCAGTAGACAATCAAACCGATTCGCAACAATTTTTATTACCGATTATTATACCGCTTATGCTGAGTGTTTACATTGGTTTTTTCAGTGTTGTGCACGATCCGCAAGGGACGATTGCTGTAGTGTTTTCTATGATTCCGCTTACGTCGCCTATTGTGATGCTGATGCGCATACCGTTTGGCGTACCACTATGGCAAATTGTAGTTTCGGTATCGATTTTGTTTGGAACTTTCTTTGGAGTAGTTTGGTTTGCAGCCAAGATTTATAGAGTCGGAATCTTAATGTACGGTAAAAAACCATCGTGGAAAGAATTGTACCGCTGGTTGAAATATGCGGGGTGAGGAAGTTTTCAGTATACAGTTAACAGTTCTCAGTTAACAGTTCTCAGTTTATAGTTCTCAGTTATCAGTTTACAGTTATCAGTTTACAGTTGTAAGTTATCAGTTTGGAATTATAAGTTATTAGTAAACAACGTTAAGCCAAAAGCTAACAGCCAACAACCAACAGCCAATAGCCAAAAATTATGTTCAGTATCGAATGGCTTGGTTATTGTCAGTAAATAAAGTACCTGCTCCAGACGCGTCGGGACGATAAGGACTAAAGTGTGAATTTTAAGGGATTTATGCCTATAAAGTCATTTTTAAACACAAAATAGAAATTCAGGAGAAAGGCCAACAGCCAAAAGCTACTAGCCAACAGCCTTTAAAAAAATAAGAAATGCCGAAAATATTAATTATTGAAGACGAAGCCGCTATTCGAAGAGTATTAACCAAAATACTTTCTGAAGAAAATGACACTTATGAAGTGGAAGAAGCCGAGGACGGAAGTATAGGTTTCGAAAAAATTAAAATTAACGATTACGATTTAGTGCTTTGCGATATAAAAATGCCAAAAATGGATGGTGTTGAGTTGCTTGAAGCAGTAAAAAAAATCAAGCCAGAAATTCCGATGGTGATGATCTCAGGTCATGGCGATATGGAAACGGCAATCAATACAATGCGTTTGGGGGCTTTTGATTACATTTCAAAACCACCAGATTTGAATCGTTTGTTAAACACCGTTCGAAATGCATTGGACAGAAAACAATTGGTAGTTGAAAATAAAATTCTGAAGAAAAAAGTTTCGAAAAACTACGAAATGATAGGCGAAAGTGAGGCTATCGATCATATCAAAATTATGATTGACAAAGTGGCACCTACAGATGCACGTGTGCTTGTTACAGGTGCAAACGGAACAGGAAAAGAACTAGTTGCTCATCAGTTACACGAAAAAAGTGATCGTGCTAGTTTTCCGCTTATCGAAGTGAACTGTGCTGCGATCCCGTCAGAATTGATCGAAAGTGAATTGTTTGGTCATGTAAAAGGAGCCTTTACATCGGCAGTAAAAGACCGTGCAGGTAAATTTGAAGCAGCAGACAAAGGAACTATTTTCTTGGACGAAATAGGTGATATGAGTCTTTCGGCTCAGGCCAAAGTGTTGCGTGCCCTGCAAGAGAATATCATCACTAGAGTAGGAGCAGACAAGGATATCAAAGTTGATGTGCGTGTGGTTGCGGCTACTAACAAAGATTTGAAAACAGAAATTGCTGAAGGGCGTTTTAGAGAGGATTTGTACCACCGATTGGCGGTGATTTTAATTAAAGTACCGTCGTTAAATGACAGACGTGAAGATATTCCGCTTTTGATTACGCACTTTGCCAATAAAATAGCATCGGAAAACGGAACAGCAGTTAAGAAATTTTCGGTCAAAGCAGTGAACTTATTACAGGCCTATGATTGGACTGGAAATATTAGAGAATTGCGAAACGTAATCGAGCGTTTGATTATACTTGGTGGAACAGAAATATCTGAAGATGATGTGAAGCTTTTTGCTTCAAAGTAAGTTTTGAAATATAAATAAGTGCTATTTTTGGTGCCTTTTATGTTTTGCGTGAGGGATTGTAGTGGAGCTCTTTTTTTATGCCGTTTTTTTTACGGGATAAAAAAAAGCGGGAACGGAAAGCCCGACCCGACATTGCGAGGAGTTTCGACGAAGCAATATGGAGGGTCACGCCCAAATGAATAACAGGCATTTATAGAATTGAGAATAAGTATTGAGTAAAGAATTGATTTAGATAAAAGTGGTAGGTGGAACAATGAAAGAGGTGAATGTGAAAACAACTAGTCTTTTTCGATATAATCCTTAGTCCTAATTCTAAAATCCTAAATAAAAAGATGAAATTAAAAAAATTAAACGAGGGATTACAGCAGTCATTGATTGATTGTGGGTTGACAGAAGCAAACCAAATGCAAAAAGAAACATTTTCGACCATTAAAAGTGGCGCAGATTGTTTGATTTTGGCACCAGCAGGTTCTGGGAAAACAACAACAATTGTGTTGAATGTGATTCAGCAATTGGTCAAAGAAGGGGAGCAATCTCCAAGAGCTTTGATCGTGGTTCAAGACAAAGAAAAGGTGGTAGAAATGCTTGCAATGTTTGAAAAACTAGGCGCTCATACCGATTTGACTGTTTATGGTACGCACGATAAAGGGGATACGGATTATGATAAAAACTACATTTCGGGCGGAATTGATGTGTTGGTGGGAACGCCACATAAATTAAGCGAAATGTTGAGCACAGCTGGTTACAATGTGAACCGATTGAAAATGTTTATTGTTGACGACGCTGACCCGATGTTGAAATTACGTCACGAAACCAAAATTGCACGTATCTCAAGCAGTATTGCCAAAACACAAAGAATCATTTTTGCAACTGATTTGACCGAGCGTATAGAAGCTTTGGCTGACAAAATGTTGGTTGAGCCGTTTGAGTTTGAATTCTACGATGAAGAAGAAGAGCAAGAGGGCGAAGATGAAGAGGATACGGAAGACGAAATTGTAGAGGAGAAGTAATTAATTGTACCTTTTCGTATTAAGATGTTGTTTGTAATGGCAATTGTATAGTTAAAAGATAGTGAGCGAGTACTAGGATGGAAGTAGTGAAAGTAGTTAAGTTTTTGGTTTGTACAGTGGTGCCTTTTGTGGGTGTGCTATATGCGCTCTTGCTCGTGTATGTGTATTACAATCAAACGAGCATGATTTTTCACACGGAGAAGTTGCCTGCAAATTATAAGTTTGATTATCCTCAAAAATTTGAAGAAATCAATACAAAGTCTTTCGATAATGTAAATTTGAATGGGTTACTTTTTAGAGCCGAAAATCCAAAAGGTTTGGTTTTTTACTTGCACGGTAACGCAGGTACGCTAGGTACATGGGGAAGTATCTCTAAGATTTATACTGACTTGGGTTACGATATTTTTATCATGGACTACAGAGGATTTGGTAAGAGTGATGGCGAAATTGTAGATGAAACCCAAATTAATAAAGATGTTGCTTTGGTGTACAGTAAATTGTGTAAACGGTATGCTGAAAAAGATATTTATATCGCTGGATACTCTATAGGATCTGGTTTGGCGACCATTTTGGCATCAAACAACCAACCCAAAGCATTACTATTGCAGTCTCCATATTATAGTTTTACTGAATTATCGAGTAAAATTGCGCCTTATTTTCCTAACTTTATAAAGAGATTTAAATTAGAGAGCTATTCGTATTTTACAAAGATTAAGGCGCCGATTTATATTTTTCATGGCGAGGACGATGAATTAATTCCGGTAGACAACGGTCTTAAATTGAGTAAGCTAAAGAGTGCTGGCATACATTATTTTGGTCTAAAAAACCAAGGCCACGGTGATATGAATGAGAACGAAGTTTTTCAGAAAGAATTACAAACGATTTTGAATTAAATAATTAGATTAAAAGATAGAGATATGGGACTAATGAAAGTGTTTTCGGGAAGTGAAGTTTTGGCGTTGGCTTTGAAAGAAAAAATCGAAGCGATAAATATTGATGTAGTAATGAAAGACAACATCCAGTCGGCTCGTTTGGCAGGTTTTGGAAGTTACGGTCAAGCAGTTGAACTGTTTGTTCAAGAAACAGAATACGGAAAAGTTTTTCCGATAATAGAAGAATTTAGATTAAGTATTTAATACTGTTTCAAATCGAGCGTTGTTGCGATCTTTTTTAGATTTTATTCTGGAAAAATTGTCTTGACAATGCTCGACTTGACAGATGTTTCTAGCGTACTTGTAAAAGTAATTGTCAGATTGACCTAAGTGATAAAAATAAAAGAAGATTAATCCTTTAGAATAAAATATGAAATACAAAATGCTGGTTTTGGACATGGATGATACCTTGTTGAATGATGACCATATTATTTCAAAAGAGAATAAAGAGATGATTACCAAGGCGCAAGCATTGGGTGTATATGTGATTCTTGCATCTGGGCGTCCTACGCCAGCAATGCTTGACTATGCTAAGGAATTGAATATGGAGAATTCGTATATGATTTCGTTTAACGGAGCAGTAATTACTGATTTGAAAACAAACGAAATTGTATTTGAACAAAGCCTGACACAGGAACAAATACATACACTATATGATTACAGTCAAAAAAGTAAAACGCATATAATTACTTATTTGGATGGAGAGGTTGTGAGCGAAACAAATTCTGAATATATCGATGTAGAGCTGAACATTACGGGATTGAAACACAATGTTGTTCCTGATTTTAAAAAGGCGGTATACAAGTCGGCTATAAAATGTATTTTGCTCGAAGAACCTTCGTATTTAAAAGAGGTCGAAAAAGATTTGAAAGCTACTATGCCGCATTTCAGTATTTGCATGTCGAAACCATTTTTTCTAGAGGTTGCACAAACCGGAATTGATAAGGCATACAGCATAAAAATTTTGGCAGAAAAATTAAATATTCTGCAAAGCGAAATCATAGCCGTAGGGAATGCAGGAAATGATTTAACGATGGTAGAATATGCAGGGTTAGGTGTTTGGGTTGATAATGTAGAGCCGGAATTAAGAGATAGAGCCAATGTGATTGTGGCATCAAACAATAATCACGGTGTTGCTGAGGTTATCGAAAAGTATATTTTGGGGTAGATTTCAGATATTATGAAGGAAGAAAAAAGAAATACTTTAAAAACCTTAGTTTTTTATGCATTCGTATTTGTTTGTATTCTATTTGTAAATATTTCTGGAAAGTTTAAATCAGGACCTTGTACACCAAATTTAGATGTTCTGTCTATATTCCTTATTGGACCAGTAAGTTTTATTTTAATGCTGGTAAACGGAATTAAATATTTTCACATGGAAAGGGAAACTAAGTTTTCTTTTTATTTACATTTTATTTGTTTGCTTATTTGGATATTATTCTTACGTTTTAATTAATTTTATTCTCCTATTTTTTGTATTTCTTCTTGTACAGCATCAATTAATTGAGCGGCACTAGGTAAATATAATTCATATTTACTAGCTATGATAGTTTTGTCATCTTCTGGTAAACTAAATTTAACCAAGGTGTCATTTTTGTCTGCGCACAACAATATTCCGATTGTTTTATTTTCATGTGGTAATTTTTCAACTCGGTCATAATAGTTGACATACATTTGCAATTGTCCAATATCTTGATGGGTAATCTTTTTTGTTTTTATTTCGATGATAACAAAGCATTGCAATAGTCTGTTGTAAAACACTAAATCTACAAAGAATTCATCATCCTCTAAGCGAATTCGTTTTTGTCTTGCCACAAATGAAAATCCGTTTCCTAATTCTAGTAAAAAATCGTGTAAATGTGTGATGATAGCTGCCTCTAAGTCTTTCTCATAATAAGCAGTCTCTCTTCTCAAACCCAGAAATTCTAATGTTATTGGATCTTTAATGATTTCTCTCGCATCGCTGGGGTATTTTTCTCCTTTGGCAACGGCCAATACACTTTCTTTGTCATTGCTTAATAAAAGACGTTCATATAAGGAACTATTAATTTGACGCTCCATTTGTCGACCAGTCCAATGATTTTTGATGCTTTCGGCGATATAGAACGTTCTTTTGTCTTCATCGTTTACTGCAATTAACATCCTATACTGTGACCAGTTCAATTGCGAACGCACTGCGTTCGCAATTGGAAATACTCTATAAAATTGCCGCATTGTCTCTAATTGTCGAATGCTGAAGCCACTTCCGAAGATAGGTTTAAGGTTGGTGCTTAAGTATTTAACTACGTATTGACCATAATCTGCTCTATCTTTTCCTTGTTGTTGTTCTTCGAATATATGTTTCCCAATATTCCAATAAAGCTGTACTCGATGAAAATCTATCGAGCGAATGGCATTTTCTTTTGCACTATCAATAAGTGAGATAATGGTTTTTAGTAATACAGTATTTTCGATTTCAGACATATCGTATTTTTTGTTTTGAATTGTGAACGCACTGCGTTCATAATTGGATTAATCTGTAATTGTCAGATTTATAAGTTAAAGCGTAGTAAATATATTAAAAATAAATGAGTGCAAAATACACAGACAATGTAATTTACTAAATGAATTTGCTAGTTTAAATAGTAGTTTGTTTGGCTTCGTATAGGTGTGAGTAAATCGGTTCAAATGGCCCTAATTGCCTTTCTAAAAAGACAATAAATTAAATCCAAATTAAATTCCTTTTTTTGTAAATTTGCACACGCTAATTTTTGACAACGATTTCATTGTTAGTGCTTACTTATGGAAAATAGAAAAAAAGTTGCCTTTTATACTTTAGGATGTAAACTGAACTTTTCAGAAACATCAACAATTGCACGTAATTTTCAAGACGAAGGTTTTGATCGTGTAGATTTTGAAGACGTTGCAGATATGTATGTAATTAATACCTGCTCTGTAACTGAAAACGCCGATAAACAATTTAAACAAGTGGTTAAGAAAGCCATGAAACTCAACGACAAAGCTTTTGTAGCGGCGGTGGGTTGCTATGCGCAGTTAAAACCAGAAGAATTGGCTGCTGTAGATGGTGTTGATTTGGTGCTTGGAGCGACGGAAAAATTCAAAATCATGGATTACATCAATGATTTGAGTAAAAACGATATGGGCGAAGTACATTCTTGCGAAATATCCGAGGCCGATTTTTATGTGGGCAGTTATTCTATTGGTGATCGTACTCGTGCTTTTTTGAAAGTGCAAGATGGTTGCGATTACAAATGTACCTACTGCACAATTCCGTTGGCGAGAGGTATATCTCGTTCGGATGAATTGGAGAATGTATTAAAGAATGCTTACGATATTTCGAAACAAAACATTAAAGAAATAGTCCTCACTGGTGTTAATATCGGTGACTACGGAAAAGGTGAGTTTGGTAACAAAAAGCACGAACATACTTTTTTAGAATTAGTACAAGCCTTGGATGAGGTAGAAGGAATCGAAAGATTACGAATTTCGTCTATTGAACCGAATTTGCTAAAGAACGAGACGATTGAATTTGTTTCGAAAAGTCGCACTTTTGTACCGCATTTTCATATTCCGTTGCAATCGGGGAGTAATGATATCCTGAAAGCAATGAAACGTCGTTATCAGCGTGAAGTATACACAGAACGTGTAAACAAAATACGCGAAGTGATGCCACATGCGTGTATAGGTGTAGATGTGATTGTTGGTTTCCCTGGAGAAACTGACGAGCATTTCTTAGAAACCTATCATTTTTTGAACGAAATGGATATTTCGTATTTACACGTATTTACTTATTCTGAAAGAGATAATACTGAAGCAGCAGCAATGGAAGGAGCTATTCCTGCCAATGTACGTGCAAAGCGAAGCAAAATGTTGCGTGGGCTATCTGTAAAAAAGCGTCGTGCTTTTTATGAAAGTCAGTTAGGAACAAAAAGGACTGTTTTATTCGAATGCGAAAATAAAGAAGGATATATTCATGGTTTTACTGAAAACTATGTAAAAGTAAAAACACCTTGGAATCCCGAATTGGCAAATACCTTGCAACTAGTAAATCTTACACATATTGATGAAGACGGTGCTGTGCGAACAGAATTTGTTGAGACGGTAATGGCGTAAAGTTATCCTTAGATTGATTACAATAAAAAAGGTTCAGTTTGTTTTTACAAGCTGAACCTTTTTTCTTAATCTAAACTTTTCACTCTTTATTTAAAACCAAGTACTTGTTCTTCTTGTTCAATTACTTGTTCCACATATTTTTTATATTCAGGATACTCGGCAGTAGTAATTGTTTCCCAAGGAGTGGTTACTTTTCTAATTATCTTCAATGAATTTTTCAACAATAAATCAAATTGCATCTCAAAAGTATGTCCCTTGTAACTCAGTTTTTTGTTTTCGGGTACTTCAGAAAAAGTTTTACCTTCAGGTATATTTAGAATGATTTCGGTATCATAAGCATTATAAATCTCATAATTATAATAACAAATGTCATAGTTTCGAGTCTCTGTCGAAATGATGTCTCTAGAATAGGCTTTGTCGATAAACGGAATGTCAATTATTTTTATATTTCCAACCTTTTTCAACACATCTGGAGTGGTAAAGGTGCTTTCGTAGATCAATTCTTTATCAAATAATGATTTTGTAGTGCTCTTAATCTCTTGCAAGCTGATCACTTTACCTAGTTGATTGTTGTAGTAACTTTCAAAGTCTTTTTTTCGAATATCGTCTGTTGTAGCATCAGAGAACATTTCGTTGTAATAACTCTTTTTTGCTCCTTGAATAGAATGTTTATTTTTAAATGTTTTTCCGCTTTCAGTAATGGCAACGGTGGTTGTTGTCTTGTTGATATTTTTCAAAGCATTGTCAAACGGAATCGAAATTAACTTTGATTTTTCATTGATTTCTTTATCGAAAGATATTACTAATGCTTTCGCATGGTACAAAGAAACCGGAAGCGCCTTGAACGGTAGGTATTTGTCAGTTAGCTCAATAAAATATTCTTTGCCATCAATTTGTGTTTTTACGATGCAATGATTAAAGTCGATTGAAGGTAAGTTCAAAGTACTAGAAGCATTGTCATTGGTCAGAACCAAAACCAAATTGGCTGGTAAATTGGCCATATTGGCAAGTGCAACAAAAAGCGTTGAAACATCTTTGCAATCTCCCAATTTGGTGGTGATAGTCTTAGATGGTTTTTGAGGAATGTGACCGCTTTGTCTAAAATCTAACGAACTATAATTGATGTTAGTTTCAATAAAAGTGTAGATTTTTAAAGCAATTTCATCCTGCGAAAGTCCTTTTGTCCCATTCGGGAAAATCTGTGCAAAGGTATCTTGTGTGATTTTATCCACTTTCAAGCTTTTCTTTACCAAATCGGCATACCAATTGGAGATTTCAGACCAAGACTTGATAGTTCCAATTTGCAGTTTATTTGTTAAGTCGCTATAATTTGGAGCATAACTTTCTAATAAGGCCAAAGCAGGAACATTAGATTTTCTCCAAGTTTTAATAGTTTTGGCTCCAACTACTTTGGTGGTTGCAGTGAGCTCTCCGTTTGCAAGATCAGTGCTGTACTTCAAATTGCTAGGTGCGATCAAAATGAACACCGACTCTTGTGATGGGTACGAACTATTGAAGTTGTTAGCAATATTAAAGTCTTTGTAAAAACGGCCAGTATCATTATTGAAGTTTTCATATTGTATAGAAATAATGTCACCTACTTTCAAATTCGGAAAAACAAGCACACCATCGCCTTTTTCGGCTGGCACCACTTTTCCGTCTTCTTTTATAATTTCCGATTTTAAAACTGAGTTGCTGTAGTTTATCGAATACTCTTTTAGTTCTTCAATTCCTTTATCAGATACGATTTCGTATAAGTAAGTCACTCTTGATTTTTGTCCACCTTCGGGCAAGACGTTTACAATGTATTCGTCCAGTAAAATAGATACACCATAATCACTTGTAACCGATGGTTTTTTTCTCTCCTTCGCCAATTTGTATAGATCTTTGGCTCCATATTCAGTTATTTCATCAGGAGTACGCGTCAAATCGTATAATTGTTTTCTCAAACTTTCGTTGTTTGAATTGTGTACCAACGATTTTTTGAAAAACGTTTCAGCATCCTTATTTTTCTTTTGTAAACTGTAAATATTTCCTTTTTCGCCCATATCTGTAAACGAATAGGGAAAATTAGCTAAGTTTTCATCAACCAATTGCATAGCTTCGTCGTACTTGTTTTCTTGAATTAACTTCTTGATTTTTTTAGTTCGAATGTAATTTAGATGCGGATATTGCTTCATTCTCTTGTCAATAATAGCTTGTTCCGCTTCCTTATTATTTAAATCACTATAATAATTAAGCAGCAAATCATCGAGTTCATAGATTTCTTTGGTTTTTTCTATATCCTGTAAAATTGAAAAATACTTGTCTTTGTCGTTTTTCAATTTTAAATATAAACCAGCGGTAAGCATTCTTAAATTTTCATTTTGGAAATCTGCTTCATCAATTTTTTCTAACATAGCAAACATTCCGTTTACATCAGCGTTTCGAGAGGCAATGATAAAGTCGTACATGATCGAAAGATATTCTTGCTTATACTTTTTGGTCTTGTCTCTATATTTCTCTAATTCTTGCAAAGGTGTATTCTTCAACCATTCTTGATCGACCAATTTTTGTACTGTATTAAGGTAGTGGTCACTATCTTTATTTTCGATATTTTTTAAAATCTCGTTTACCTTCTCGGCACGATCGTCCATGGCATTGTAGTACGAAATTAAAAATCCAGACAAAAAGGAACTGTTTGGGTATTTTGTTTCTAACTCTTCAATCGCATCATAAGCTCGTACACGCTTGTTGTTGGACATATATGCCTTGAATTGCAGTAGTTTGTAAAAGATATTGTTAGGTTGACTTTTGACCAATTGATTAAAGTAAACCTCATAATCAAGTGCAACTTCTGGTCGTTCAGCATACTCCTCCTGTGCGATGGTGTATGGTTTGTATTGTGTCGTATATGTCAAATCAGTAGTAGGTGATTGATCTGTATTTTTAATTTGTGCACTAAAATAGTCGTTGTCAAAACCAATCTCTAGTTTTAACAGCAAGCGATTTTCTCCTTTTTCTAAAGGAATTTTTATCGAATAAGCATCAAAATTCGTTTTGAGTATATCTGAGTTTAGGTAGATTTCTTTATCATTCAAAAAGATCTTTATACCATGACTTGAACCAAAACTAAGTAGGTACTCCTTTTTTTCTTTCGATTCTATAAAGGTTTGTGCATAAATAATTCCTTTGCCATATTGTCCTTCATTCGAAAAGAAATAATACGGATTGTCTTGTTTGTATTTGGGATCGTACCATCCCACAAAACCGTTACTATTGGCATCAAATGTTTTATCATTTTTCGCGTAATGTTCAGGCTCATATTCTACATCAAGACCGCTGCCGTTTAAACTTTCAAAAACACCACAGAACTGCCAGTCTTTTATGGTATTAATACTTTTGTAGGTCGCCTTTGATTGGTCATACATTTTGCGTCTCCATTCATAATATCCTTTACGGTATTGTACGATAGGTAGATTTTTAAAGGAATTTGACTGTGATAAAAAATCAATTTTTTTATACGAAAGTGCATTATGTGACTCTGCCTTTATGTCGTTTAGCACTTGGCTATCATTGATTAATGGGGTGATATAGTAGCTTGCATTAGGCAAAGCTTCAATACTTTTAAGAAACGATTCATCAAAAAACAACTTACCCATTTCTTCATCAATGTAGGCATCCAATAACAACAAGTCTATGTTGGTATTTTTGGTTTTCGAAAATTGTTTATCAAATTGTTTACGCGCTTCTGCTCGATTGTTGTTCAGTAATAACTCTAATACTCCATTGTAATTAACAGGAGTTTGAGCATGCAGCAAGTTTGAAATGACAATAGCAAAGAGACAAAGGATTTTTTTCATTATCAGTAATTTTATAAGAGGGTAAATATCCTAAATTAAAAAATACCTTACAATCAAAATTTTCGAAAAAAGTAACGTTTATTGATTATTTTATTGTTCTTAAGACCATAGGCAACAAAAAACTTCAACCTTTGCTCAAAAGGTTGAAGTTTTATCGGTAATGTATAGAAAGATGTATTATTGAACAGCTTCAATTAATCGAATAAATTCTGCTCGATAACCTCCTTTGTCATCTGATAATCCTGTTGACGCCAAAGTTTCTATCGCTTCAAGATCTTTATTTGAAACTAATTTTGAATCTCGTAGTTGTAAGCCAAACCACGCCACAGATGCTGCAAATTTAAAGTCAGATGAGGCATTTTTCATTATTTGGTTACCGATGGTTTCAACCATTTCGATACTTTTTTCACCTTCTGGTTTTTTATATCTAAATTTGATTGTGGCTAGTTCATTATTAAAGGTAGGATTAGAAGTTGTAGTTTGCGAATATTTTAAATCTGAAACTACGTACTCACTCTCTAATCCAGTTGGTATGATTTCGTACAATGCCGTTACGGTATGCCCACTCCCAAGTTCACCGGCATCAATAGCGTCATTTTTAAAATCTTCTGGACGCAGTTTTCGGTTTTCATACCCAATTAATCGGTAGGATTGTACGTGTTTTGGGTTGAATTCAATTTGAATTTTGACATCTTTGGCAATGGCAAACATGGAGCCTTTAAATTCTTTGCTCAAAAAACGGTTCGCCTCTTGTATGTTGTCAATGTACGCATAGTTTCCGTTGCCTTTGTTGGCCAAAATTTCCATTTTGCTGTCTTTGTAATTTCCCATTCCATATCCTAAACACGTCAAGAATACGCCTGATTTTCTTTTCTCTTCGATCAAAGTTTCCATTTCTTTATTTCCGGAACTTCCCACGTTAAAATCTCCGTCTGTTGCTAGAATTACTCTGTTATTTCCTCCTTTGATAAAGTTTTCAGCTGCGGTATTGTACGCCAACTCAATTCCGGCACCACCAGCAGTACTTCCTCCTGATTGTAATTTGTCAAGGGCATTCATAATAGTACGTTTTTGATCTCCCGCTGTAGGAGGCAAAACCAATCCCGCTGCGCCTGCATAAACTACGATTGCCACTTTGTCTTCTTTGCGTAATTCGTTTACCAAAATTTTGAAAGACTGTTTCAATAAAGGTAATTTGTTGGCGTCACTCATTGAGCCCGAAACATCAATCAAAAAAACTAAGTTAGACGCGGGCAAATCGTCGGTCGGAATGTTTTTCCCTTGCAAACCTATTTTCAATAACTGGTGTTTAGGGTTCCATGGACAATTACTGTATTCGGTATTGATCGAAAACGGATGTTCAGTTTTAGGCTGCGGATAGTTGTATTTAAAGAAATTCATCATCTCTTCAATGCGCACAGCATCTTTAGGAACCGCTTGTCCATTGTTGATCATGCGGCGTATGTTGGTGTACGAGGCATTGTCCACATCAATAGAAAAAGTTGAAAGCGGCGCATTTTTTGGCGATTCAAATTGATTTTCGACAAAACTGTCATAATCTTCTTGATTCGGAATCGGTGTTGGTGTAGGCGAGACCTTCAACTTGTCAAGTTCTTTTTTCAACTCTTTTTCACTTAACCCCTTGTATTGTTGGTTTTTGGTCGAAATTATAATCACACCATTTGAACTTCTATTTCCGTAAATCGCCGCCGCACCAGCATCTTTCAAAATATCCACCGATTCAATATCTTGCGGATTTATTTTTGGTTCGCTTGCATACGGAACACCGTCAACTACATACAACGGCTGGTTCTTATTTATAGATGCCGCTCCTCTTATTACGATTTGAGAAGGGGAATTGTTAGTTTGAGTGATTTGCACTCCCGCAACACGTCCTTGTAAAGCATCTGAAACCATATTTGGGCTATAGTTTTTATACTCATTATTACGAACGATTGATACCGCACCGGTTACTTCTTTCCTCTTGTGGGATCCATAACCTACGACTACAACTTCTTCTAATTTAGCATCCGAAGGATCTAGTTGGACATTAATTGTTTTTTTGTTGTTGATCTTTATAGTTTTCGAATTATAGCCAATATAACTAAATACAAGTGCGCCATTAATTTGAGCGGTGATAGTGTAATTTCCGTTAAGATCGGCAGTGGCATTGGTTTTGGTTCCTTTTGCAGTGATGGCAGCACCCGGTAAAGGTAGTTTTGACTCGTCGGTTATTGTTCCGGTAATCGTGATTTCTTGCCCAAAAGTTAGGACAGAAAAAAGCATAGCAATGGCTAATGAAAGAAGTTTTAGACTTTTCATATGGTTGTTTTTTAGAATGTTAGTATTATTTTTTAATGTTTATTGTTGAAGAGGTTTACCGTTTTTAGTAGCGATAATTACGACTCCTTTTTTTCCTTTTTGACCATATTTTTCAATGGCTTGTTCGTTTTGCAAAACGGTAAGAGACTCTATTTTTTGTTTACTCAAAGGCGCATAAGGACTCGTCGGATGTTGCCCAAACAAAGATTCTTCGTCATATTCCACACCATTAATGATGTAGAGTGGGGCATCAAGAACGACCAACGATTCTACTTCGTCTTCGTACTTGTTCGTAATAGCTTCTTTGGCATCTGCTACCGATTTGTATTTTTTACTCGAAACCAAATCACCATTCATAACCACTAAAGGGGCATTGGCTACGGGAGATTTTTGAATATCAGCAACTGTTGCTTGTGGCTCACTTTTACCGTACGCACTTTGAACAGTAATAGCTTCGTAAATTTTTCCTCTTCGAAAGTGACTGCTGCTTGCGGCTTGGCTTTGTCTCTGCAACTTATTTTTTTCTACAGCCATTTGTAGCTCTTCTGCTTTTGCTTCTACTTCTTGGAGTGCAACAGCTTTTGTCTTGTCGGTCTCTTTGGTAGAAACGACCTGCGTTTGTTGTTCAATCACCTTTTTAATTTGCACAGTATCAATCAATAGTGGCGCATTGGCTTTTTCTTCTATTATTTTGTTGGTTTTGCTGTCTTGCACGACAACTGGTTTTCCGATTATTGGAAAAGTAGTTTTTGGTTTTGTCAATTGATATCCTAGTGAAACAACTAATAAAATAGAAGCAGCTATCGCCAATTTTTTCCAAACCTTAGTTTTGGTAACCAAAACTTCTTGGTCTAGCTTTTCATCCACACGCACCCAAACTTTGTCCATACCCGGAAAGGCTTGGTTCTCGGCTTGTTGAGCAGCCTGCTTGATTTGGTTAAATAATTTATCTTGATTGTCCATGACTAATTCGATTTTTTGTAATACATTTTATTTACTAATTCTTTCAACTTGGTTTTGGCGGCGTTCAATTGTGATTTTGATGTGCCTTCAGATATTTGAAGCATTTTCGCAATCTCCTTGTGTCCGTAGCCTTCAATCACAAAGAGATTAAAAACTGTTTTGCAGCCGTCCGGTATCTGGTTGAGTAATTCTAGTAAATCATTTTCTTCAAGATGCGTGTCTTCGTCCGTATAAGGTAGCTCAATGGTTTTTACATCGTCTAGATACATATTGAAGTTGGTTTTCTTCTTGATGGTTGCCAAACAATGGTTCACTGCAATCTTACGTGCCCAAGCTTCAAAAGCACCAATTTCTTTCAGCTGATCCAGTTTGGTAAATATGGTAAAGAAAGCATCGGCCAAAGCTTCCTCAATTTCTTCTTCTTTTTTCAGGTAGCGCTTGCAACTCGCATAGAGTTTGGGTGCAAGTAATTCATACACTTGACGCTGGGCGTCTCGCTGCATTTTTTTACACGCTAATATTAGATTTTCGTTTATCACAATAGTGTCTTTACTATTAAAGAGAGTAAATTAATCAAAAAGGTTGGGAGAGGAGTGAAATATTTTTTTAATTAACGATTTTCGATTAATGAATTTTGATTTTTGATGTTTCCTCAGATTGTGGATTTAGTGCTTCAAATTGATTTTTTGAAGTTGAAAAGGGATAGAAATTTTTTGATTAACGATTTTCGATTAACGATTTCTGATTTTTGATTTTTCCTCAGATTGTGAATTTAGTGCTTCAAATTGATTTTTGAGTTTGACCTTTGAAGTTGATTTTTGAAATTGACATTTGAAGTTGAAAACGAATAGAAATTTTTTGATTAACGATTTTCGATTAACGATTTCTGATTTTTGATGTTTTCTCAGATAGTGAATTTAGTGCTGCAAATTGAATTTTGAGTTTGACTTTTGAAGTTGATTTTTGAGATTGACATTTGAAGTTGAAAACGAATAGAAATTTTTTGATTAACGATTTCTGATTTTTGATGTTTTTCCAGATTTTGAATTTAGTACTTCAAATTGATTATTTGAGCTTGATTTCTGGAGTTGATTTTTGAAATTGACATTTGAATTTGATTTTTTGAAACAAAACATTTACATTGGCCTTAGCCAAAAAAAAAAGCCCACAAAGTTTAAAAAATAAACGCTGTGGACCTCTGTATTTTTTTACGAAACAATCTACGGGTTAGTAGACCAAATACTACTGTTTTTAATAAACACACGACGATTAAGTTTCAATTGCGCTACAATTAATTCGGCAATATCCTCAGATTGCATTACTTTTTCAGGGTTACCATCTGTAAGTTTCAAATCTTTGGCCATATCAGTTGCCACGGTACTTGGTGTCAAAGCGGTCACACGTATGTTGTGCTTGCGGACCTCTTGCATCAACGAATCAGTTAATCCCAAAACCGCAAATTTTGAAGCGCTGTATGCACTTGTAACAGCATTTCCGTTCAATCCAGCAGTAGACGAAATATTAATTATGTCACCTGATTTTTTCTCGATCATATTTGGCAAAATTGCGCGCGTCATATAATACGTACCCATCAAGTTTACCTGGATAATGCGTTCCCAGTCTGCCACTTCCATTTCCATAAAAGTTCCAAAAGCTGCAATTCCGGCATTATTGATCAAAATATCGATAGTCCCAAATTCGGCCAAAGCCTTCTCTGCAGCTGCATTCACAGATGTAATGTCAGTAACGTCAGCCGTAATTGCCAAAGCTTTTACACGCAATGCGCTTGCTTTGGCAGCCACATTGTCAATTTCGGCTTGCGTTCTCGCTACCAAAACTACGTTTACACCTTCTTTTGCCAGTGCCAATGCAATCGCTTTTCCTATTCCTTTTCCAGCACCGGTAATCAGCGCTGTTTTATTTTTTAAATCAGTCATTTTTCCTATTTTTTGATAAAATCAAAGTTACGGTATTGATCTTTCCTATGACAACAAATCGGTGTGAAATAAACGCTAATATTTTTCAACTCCTATATATGTATGTCACTATTTGGGCGTATCCTGCAGCCCTCGAAGGGTCGGGGCTGCAGGCCGGGCTCTTCGCTATATCTTTTTTGGGGCAAAAAAAGCCCCAAAAAAGGATGCCGCTGCGATCCCTTACGCATGCGTACGGTCGTAAAATGAGAGAATCTGAAAATTCGATAACATTTTTAAAAAATCCTATAACAACAACCAAGCACTGCTTGCTGATCTTTGTAAAACAAAATTAAAGTTATGAAAACGTATATCCTTTTTCCCTTATCGCTTGCTTTTGGATTGTTATCCTGCAAGAATATAGATGCTAATAAAGATCAAAATAATGTGGTCGAAACTGAAGCCGTAACTGAAAAACCAATTCCTGTTCGTGAAAAAATGGGAGGAATTGAATATAAAAAGCAAGCTACAAAAGCATGGCTAAAAACAAATGCAAAAAATGCTAGTGCGATGCAAATCGTGACAGACCTTAATCGTACAGATGCTAAAAATCTAGCAACAATGGATTCTATTATAGTTCCGTCAAAGTTAGATGGAAAGAGAGAGGATTATTTACCGTTCCCTTTGCAAGTACAGGCGTTAAAAGGTGTCGATCGCATTTTGTTTTTTTCTTATGCGACACAAACGTTTGCCGCTTACCAAAACGGATCACTAGTGTACACAGGTCCAACCAACATGGGGCGCGAAAAGGACCCCACACCAACGGGATTGTTTTTCACGAATTGGAAAGCCGAAAAAACAACTAGCACCTTCAATGATGAGTGGGATTTGAAATGGAATTTTAATATCGAAAATAAATTGGGTGTTGGTTTTCACCAATACTCATTACCAGGATATCCAGCGTCGCACTCGTGCTTGAGATTACAAGAGAAAGATGCAAAATATCTATACGATTGGGCAAACCAATGGGTTTTGGCCGACAAAGAAACTGTAAAGGCTAAAGGAACGCCAGTTATTGTTTTTGGAGAATATCCGTTTAAGGGGAACAAACCTTGGTTGCAATTATTGACTACACCAGATGCTTTTCAATTATCTGAAGATGAAATTAGTCAAGTTGTGGCACCAAAAATGGATACCATTTTAAAAGAACAAAAGAATAGTAAGCTCGTAGCACAAAATAAATAGTAGGTTTAGTTTTTGGGGTGATAGACGGCTAGTTGTTTCAACTAGTCGTTTATCTTTTTTAGGCTAATTTGGTTTTTAAAAAACAGAATCGAGATATTTATCAAAGATCGTTTTTGATCGTTCGAATGCCTAGCCCTGATTATAGTGAAAATACTTTGCAGTGGAATTGTGTTTTTTGTGGAAGAAACAGAGCGACTGAAAGAAGCTCCTGTGGCGACCTAACAAAAAAACAATTGCGCAAAAAGTATTGCAACGGAAAGCAGGAAATTGCTCCATGTCTAGTATATTTACGTAAACAAAAATTAATAAACAGATGAAATCAATAGATCCAAAAGACTTTAAAGTAACAGCACCCATACAATTAAAAGATATTCCGACTGACTTGAATAACAAAGCAAGTGATGATGATAAGGAGGATAAACTTGATAATGTACGCGAAAAATTGAGCGAATTGCAAGATGTGATGTATGCCCACAATCGTTATGGGGTTTTGATTTGCCTGCAAGGAATGGATACGTCGGGTAAGGACAGTTTGATTCGAGAAGTTTTTAAGGAGTTTAATGCTAGAGGAGTGGTGGTTAATAGTTTTAAAACACCTAACTCAACGGAGTTGGAGCATGATTATTTATGGAGACACTATATTGCATTGCCAGAGAAAGGGAAGTTTGCGATTTTTAACCGTACGCATTACGAGAATGTACTTGTGACGCGTGTGCATCCTGAGTATATATTGAACGAGAATTTACCTGGAATCGAAAAAATACAAGATATAACGCCACAGTTTTGGGAGGATAGAATGGAGCAAATCAATAATTTTGAAAAGCACATTACGCAAAACGGTACGATTGTGATCAAATTTTATTTCCACATGAGCAAAGAGGAGCAACGCAAACGTTTATTGCGCCGATTGGAAAATGAGGAACACCATTGGAAATTTTCGCCAGGAGATTTGAAGGAACGTGAACATTGGGACGAATATATGCAATACTACGAAGAAGCAATCAATAAGACGGCTACAGAAAATGCACCTTGGTACATTGTTCCATCAGATGATAAGGATATGGCGCGCTATATCGTAGCCAAAATCATTTGGGAAGAAATGCAAAAATACACCGATATAAAAGAACCTGAATTGGATGATAAGGTAAAAATGAATTTTGCTATGTACCGAGAGCAATTGAAGGAATAATAGAAAAGGCTGTTTCAAAATCATGAAACAGCCTTTTTACTTATATACCAATTTGATAACGGTCTATGAATTATCGTTTGAAATAGATTTTGATTATAAACAGTAAACTTATGAAGAGGATAAAGCCCAAGAGAACTTTGTAATTCCCTTTGTAATACACCTTGTGTAGTGCCAAATCTTTGCGATAGGAGTAGATGGCTGCAATTACAAAGGCAACAAAAAAACATACAGCAAATACCAATTGTCCTGAACTAAACATAGTTTTATTTTTTTTGACAAAAGTAAGCAATTGTATAGTATTTGTTGCTAATTTGCCTTTTCATTTAAACGTTAAAAATTATGCAAAAACAATTAGAAGCAGTCAAGGAGTTTCATACCGCATTTAAAATTGGTCACAGTGATAAGCCTATTGCTAATTTGCCTGAAGAGAAAAAAATCCTTCGTTATAAGTTAATGAAAGAGGAGAATGAAGAGTATCTTGAAGCAGTTCAAAATGATGACTTGGTCGAAATTGCCGATGCGCTCGGAGATATGATGTATATTTTGTGTGGTACCATTATCGAACACGGTTTGCAACACAAAATCGAAGAAGTTTTTGACGAGATTCAGCGTAGTAATATGAGTAAGCTTAGTGCAGACGGAAATCCAATTTACCGTGAAGATGGAAAAGTAATGAAAGGCCCTAATTATTTTAAACCCGATTTCTCGAAAATATTAGACAAATAAAAAAGAGCGATTTTCTATCAGAAAATCGCTCTTTTGCTTTATGTAAAACTAAACTAAGATTTTATAAAGTTATTCTAGTTCACAAAATTTAAAACCACAATCATAAAAGATATAATTGTCGCTAAAATAAAAACTTAGAAACTCAGTATCTTAGAAGCTTAGTATCTTACTGATTAGGATACTTTAACCGTCCACCCGTAAGTGTCTTCGATTAATTTGTGTTGCATGTTTGTCAATTTCTCTTTTAAAATCATAGCAAAAGAGTCTGAAACTTTCGGTAGTTCATAGTATTCGTCTCTGTAGGAGAAACCAGCAATTGGGCTGATCACCGCTGCAGTACCTGCACCAAAAATTTCTTTTAACGATCCGTTTTTAGATGCTTCAACTAGTTCAGATACCAAAACTGGACGAACCTCTATATCCAATCCTTCTTTTTTTGCCATGTCGATCAAACTCTTTCTGGTTACACCGTCAAGAATTCTTTCGCTTACTGGAGCAGTAAATAAGGTATCGTTGATTCTGAAGAAAACATTCATAGTTCCCGCTTCCTCTAGTTTGGTATGCGTTGCATCGTCTGTCCAGATGATTTGTTGAAAACCTTGTTTGTTTGCCAAACTAGTTGGGTAAAATTGCCCAGCATAGTTACCCGCAGTTTTTGCAGCTCCAATTCCGCCATTGGCAGCACGGCTATAGTGCTCAGCGATCAAAACTTTTACTTCTCCTGAATAATATGCTTTTGCAGGTGAAAGAATAATCATGAATTTATAGTCTTCAGATGGATTTGCGATAACGCCTTCACCTGTAGCAATCAAAAAAGGTCTGATATATAATGTATTTCCAAGTCCTTTTTTGATCCATTCATGATCCAATTTCAATAATTCGTTAAGTCCGTTCATAAAAACTTCTTCTGGAACCTCTGGCATAGCCATACGAACTGCAGACGAATTAAATCGATTGAAATTTTCATCAGGTCTAAACAACCATATAGAATCTTGTTCATCCTTATATGCTTTCATACCTTCAAAAATAGCTTGGCCATAATGAAAAACGCGAGCAGATGGATCTAACAAAAAAGGTGCATACGGTTTAATGACGGGTGTTTGCCATTCTCCATTTTTAAAATCACACTCCAATAAATGATCTGTGAAGACAGATCCAAAGTTTAGGTTGTCAAAATCAACTTGGTTGATTTTTGAAGTTGCTACTTTGTTTATTTCAATTTTGTTAGCTTGAGTTGTACTCATAATTAGGTAATGTTATGTGTTATTTTGTTAGAAAATGAATTCTCAGTGGCCTCTTTTTTGCGAATCACTGTTAAAAAATTTCCGTTCAAGCAAAAATAAAGAAAAAAGTACAATAAAAACCTGCTCTCGCAATTAAAATTTTTCTAAATATTTTTAGTGTAGTATCCCAAAAGATTTACTTGAGTTTTGTAGTAGATAATTGAAATAAGACTTTATTTTTATCTAATTTGTTTTTGTTTTGGTTAATTTTGCTTGACGCCAAAATAGGAATGGCAGAAATTTAAACAATCGATTATTTTGGAAAGAGAAATTATACAGACTGAAGACGGTTCAACAACTATACATATAAAGGAGTGGAATGAAAACTACCATTCAAAACATGGTGCCATTCAAGAGGCGCAACACGTATTTATCAAAAATGGGTTAGCACTTTTTGCAAAACAGCCCGTTTCAATTCTTGAAATTGGTTTTGGTACCGGTCTGAATGCCTTTATCACTTTTTTGGAAAGTAAAAAGATGGAGCAGACTATAACCTATACCGGCGTAGAAGCCTACCCTATATCTGCGGAAGAGTTAGAGGCTATGAATTATGTAACCGAACTGAATGCAGATGACCAAAAACCAGTTTATGATCAAATGCATCAAATTGCTTGGGGAGAGAGGGTGCAAATAGACAATTCTTTTAGTTTAGAGAAAAGGCAACAATTTTTTGAAGCCATTGACGATGTACAACAATTTGACCTTATTTATTTTGATGCTTTTGGTTACCGCGTGCAACCTGAGCTATGGAGTACAGAAATTTTCAGAAAAATGTATAATGCCTTGAAAGATAATGGTGTTTTGGTCACTTATGCTGCACGTGGTGTAGTAAAAAGAAGCATGATCGAGGTTGGTTTTACCGTCGAAAAGTTAGCTGGTCCTCCTGGTAAAAGAGAAATGTTTAGGGCCACTAAAAAGCCATAAATTATATTCGTAGTATTTCGTTTTCAAAAATAATTGTTAAAAATACACGCTTTATTGTACAAAATGTGTATTTTTACTCACAAGTAATTTATAAACAACAATTTTTTTAGTTATGTCTAAAGTAATGTTTGACTACACGAAGTCTATCTTAGAGCGCGTTAGTTTCGATCCTTTATTGTTTGGTAAGGAATTACAGAAAGCAATAAAAACATTGTTACCTTTCGAATTGGAAGAATTAAAGCAGTGGCTCTATGTGTTTGTCGTTGAGAAACCGGAGTTACAACAATGTTTGCTCATCGTTAACCGATAATAGTATATCAGGAACCTTTTCGGGTTCCTTTTTTTTTACTATTTTATTAATTAAAAGTCTTATTTGATTGAGTTTATTTATAAGTAAAAATTTACATTTAAATATATTTTATGTATTTAATCGATTATTTTGTGTTTTTTAACGTAAAAACTAGTCTTCTTTTGTACCTTGCAGAAGAATAAAAAAATTAATCTTTTAAACCTAATTGTTATGTCAAGAATGATTTATGATTACACAAAAGGGATGCTCGAAAGAGCAAGTTTGGATCCGATTCGTTTTTCGAAAGAATTAAGAAAGGCAGCAAATATTTTACTGCCGTATGAGATCGAACATTTAAGAAATTGGCTTTTATATTTTACAAGTGAGAAACCCATGTTAAAAAAATGTCTCACAATTGTAAACAAATAGTCGCTCTTTTTGCCCCATCGAAAAGAATACTGAAAGAAATAAAAAAAGGAACCCTTTGTAGGTTCCTTTTTTTATTTCTTCTGCAATGGGCTGATGATTTGTACGTTTTGAAAAACAATCGCTCCCTTGATTACACCCGCTATGGTACTACGCAAGGCATCAATAATCTGGATTTTTAATTCGTTTTTTGGATAAATTAAACTCACCTCACGTGCTGGCTTTGGTTCTACAAAATGACGCAGTTTTTGTTTGTCTTTCTCCTTCAGGTCAAGTGTGTGTAAAAACGGTAGGAGTGTGGTTCCTAAACCCTCGTCTGCAAGTTTGATTAAAGTCTCAAAACTACCACTTTCTATTTGAAATCGATTTGTATCATTATTGTTGCTGTTTTTGCACAAGTTTATAATTCCGTCTCTAAAACAGTGACCGTCTTGAAGGAGTAATATTTCATCAAGGTTTAAGTCGTTGATCTCGATCTCTTTCTTCTGAAAATGTTCATGATTTTCGGGAATGTAGGCAACAAATGGTTCGAAGTACAAAACAACTTCTTTAATTTTTTCTTCCATCAATGGGGTAGCCGCAATTGCAGCATCAAGATGTCCGTTGTTTAGTTTGGTTATAATTTCTTCGGTATTCAATTCTTCGATAATCAATTTAACTTTAGGATATTTATTGATGAAGTTGCTTAGAAACATAGGTAGCAAGGTTGGCATAATCGTCGGGATGATTCCCAATCTAAATTCGCCACCTATAAAGCCTTTCTGTTGTTCGACAATATCCTGAATACGATCGGCTTCGTTTACTATATTTTTGGCTTGGTTTACAATTTTCTGACCAATATCAGTCAATTGAATGGGTTTTTTGCTACGGTCAAAAATGGTGATGCTTAACTCTTCTTCTATTTTCTGAATTTGCATACTCAAGGTCGGTTGAGTAACAAAACATTTTTCGGCAGCTAGTGTAAAGTTTTTGTGTTCTGCTACTGCAAGAACATATTTCAATTGTGTGATGGTCATTGATAGTATTATTTGATACAAAGATAAATACTATCAATTTACTTTATAGTTTATTTGCTAGTTTTCTCTGTAAATTTGTTGGTATAAATAATAAAATAATAAGTATGAAAACGAATAGTATAGGTTTAGCAGTTCAAGAATCAGTAAAAATGGTAGAAAGTTTAAATGTTTTACTATCGAATTTTCAAATTTATTACCAAAACCTTAGGGGCTTACATTGGAATATTAAAGGAAAACGCTTTTTTGATCTTCATATTAAATTTGAAGAATTATACAATGACTCTCAATTAAAAATCGATAGCATAGCCGAGCGTATTTTAACACTCGAGGGAGCACCGCTGCACACATTTGAAGATTATATTCAGAAATCAATCATCCCAGTGGGGAAAGACATATCAAATGATGAGAAAGCAGTACAGTTGGTGGTTGATTCTTTGTCTTTACTATTGCAGTTAGAACGCAAAGTTTTGGAAGATGCGGCTGCAATGAACGATGAAGGAACCAACTCAATGATGAGTGACTTTATCGCTGAACAAGAAAAAACAACTTGGATGCTAAAAGCATGGTTAGCATAATAAGTATAGTGAGTTGATTTGTAGAAGTCTAGTGTCTAAAACATAGGAAATGTGTTAATTTTTTTTTAACTTTATAAAAAAGAGAGTCCTTTTTTCAGGAATAAGTTTATTTTTGTAACGTATGAAATTAATCGCTAGACTTTTATTTTTCTTGTTTGTTGCCTTTCTATTAGCGCCCACTGTGGTGATTCTACTAGAAAAGCAATGCGATATTTCGTCTATCTGTAAATTTTCAGAAGAGGAGCATGAACATAATAATGATGTTCAAGTTGTCGAAAATACGATTGTTTTTTACCCCAACTTTTTGATTGTAAAAATCAATAATTCTAGTTTAATTCTTTCTGAAAACCTGTCAAAGCATGATAAGGTTTCTGCCAAAATATATTCTCCCCCTCCCGATTTAGCATAGTTTCTTTCGAATAATAAGTTAAAAACAGCTTGTAAATTTGTATTTACGGTCGTTTTTATTTTCAATTTATATAAAAGTAGTATGTCAAAAAAAATCAATCTTTTTGCCAACCTTAAGTCAGATTTTGCTGCAGGGTTGGTCGTGTTTTTAGTGGCTTTACCCTTGTGTTTGGGTATTGCAATGGCTTCTGGAGCCCCACTTTTTTCTGGAATTATCTCAGGTATTATAGGCGGACTTGTAGTGGGATATTTAAGCCAATCGCATATTAGTGTTTCTGGTCCTGCGGCGGGTTTAACTGCTATTATCCTTACGGCAATCACCGACTTTGGAGCGTTTGATATCTTTTTAACCTCAGTCTTTATTGCTGGATTACTACAATTAGGATTAGGTTTTATCAAAGCGGGTAGTATTTCAAACTACTTTCCTACCAACGTAATCGAAGGAATGCTTGCCGGTATTGGTGTGATTATTATTCTAAAACAAATTCCGCATGCGTTTGGATATGATGCCGATTTTGAAGGTGATCAATCGTTTGTACAGGGAAATGGTGATAACTCCTTTTCTTCACTGTTCGAAATTTTCGGACACATTCAACTTGGTGCTGTTCTTGTAACCGTAGTTTCATTGATTATCTTAATTTCATGGGATAGAGTGCCATTTTTGAAAAAATTAAAACTTATTCCTGGAGCGTTGATTGCAGTATTGGCTGGAATTGCATTAAATGAATTTTTCATTTTAACAGGTAGTGATTTGGCAATTGCCAATACGCACTTAGTTTCGTTACCAGTTCCAAAATCGTTTGATGATTTTAAAGAGATCATAGTTACTCCAAATTTTGCAGGAATTACCAATCCTAAGGTGTGGATTACCGGAATAACCATTGCTATTGTTGCATCAATCGAAACATTGTTGTGTATTGAGGCTGCAGATAGAATGGACGCGCAAAAAAGATATACCAATACCAATGTGGAGTTAAAAGCCCAAGGAATTGGGAATATGGTGAGTGCTCTTTTGGGTGGTTTGCCTATGACATCCGTTGTGGTTCGTACCTCTGCCAATAATAATGCAGGTGCCAAATCAAAAATGTCTGCCATCATACACGGTGTTTTGTTACTATTGAGTGTAGTGGCTATACCGGTTTTGCTAAACAAGATTCCGTTGGCTACTTTGGCTACCATATTAATTTTGGTAGGGTATAAGTTGGCAAAGCCAGCTACTTTTGTTCATTTTTGGCACAAAGGGAAATATCAATTTATACCTTTTATAGCAACACTTGTAGCTGTAGTAGCTACTGATTTGCTAAAAGGGGTAATGCTAGGAATGATAATTAGTATTATTTTTATCTTGAAAGGAAACCTGAAAAGAGCTTACAGTTTCAAGAAAGATGAATATGTTGATGGTGACGTTATTCATATTGACTTAGCACAAGAAGTTTCGTTTCTTAATAAGGCTTCTATAAAACAAACTTTAAATGCTATTCCAGAAAATTCGCGTGTGATCATCAATGCACATGATACAGTGTACATTGCACATGATATTTTGGATTTAATAAGTGAGTTTAAAGAAATTCGAGCAAAAGAAGAAAATATTAAAGTGAAACTGAAGGGGTTCAAAGACGCTTATGATTTAGAAAATGCTACAGAAAGTTATAATCATGTGACAGTGGAGCATTATTATGATGTTGCTAAGCGAAAACTAGTCAAAAAAGAAACCGCAGAAACCGCTTTTGACGATAAATAATCGTTTTAATGAGTACCTTTATATACCAAGAAATAAAAGAAACAAATAAAAAGATATGAAAGCATTTTATCAACAAATACTTGAAAATAATAAGCAATGGGTAGAATCAAAATTAGCCATTGACGAAAACTATTTTGCCGATTTGGCGAAAGGTCAAAATCCCCCTTTATTATGGATCGGATGCTCTGATAGTAGGGTGCCTGCAAACGAAATTATAGGTGCAAAACCAGGAGAGGTTTTTGTACACCGTAATATTGCCAATATGATTGTACACTCTGATATGAACATGCTTAGCGTATTGGATTATGCTGTGAATGTATTGAAAGTGAAACACGTAATTGTATGTGGACATTATGGTTGCGGAGGTGTGAAAGCCGCAATGGGTAATTCCTCTATCGGAATTATTGACAACTGGATTCGTCACATCAAAGATGTATACCGTTTACACAAAGACTATTTAGATTCTATTGAAGATGAAACGACTCGCTTTAATACCTTTGTTGAAATCAATGTCAAAGAGCAAGTATTTGATTTGTCCAAAACATCAATCGTGCAAGGGGCTTGGAAAAATGGCCAAGACCTTATGATACATGGTTGGGTGTATGGATTGAATTCAGGTTATGTAACCGACTTGGAAGTGAATATTAGTTCGAATGCAGAATTAGACGAAGTATACCAACTGAAGTTTTAATACAAAAGAAAATCGCCATCAAGGCGATTTTTTTTTATTCGTTATCCAGATTTTCATTAAATGCTGAGGGCAACATTTTAGGAATAAATTTGATGAGTATAGGCAGTAATAAACTCCCGCCGGGTAATAGAAAAATAGTTAAAGAGGGAATCGTTTTACAAATGTCTAACAGTTGCTTCTTTACTTTTTTCTTTTCTTTTTCGTCCAAATCTCTAGTGGTAGAATGTGCCAATAAAATCATTAGCTCCTTGCTTCCAGAAATTTCTTTAAACAGCCTATTTTTATTTCGAATAATAAGCGTTTCGACACTTTTGGTTGTCTGGTCGTAAAAATGCTTAACCGGATTGGAGTAATTAAAATACGGAATGTCTTTTTTGTACTGCGAAATAAAAGCATCGGTATCTTTAATACTTTCTTCAACAAAGTCATCATTGATATTCAGTTTTTCGGCTAATTTGTATAAAAAATAAGCTTCTTCATTCTCGACTTTTCCATCATTCCATAATGACATACCTGCCATGTCGAGCAAATAATATTTTTCTAAATTAGAACTTAAATGAGATAAATTGAGTTCGTCTATATTTTGAATGTTAATGTTCGAAAATTTGCTGTATCGCACAGAAGCTTCAAAAAGCTTAATTAGCAAATCATCGTATTTAGATTGATTTGTTTTGGTCTTTAGCGAAAGCGAAACAACACTGATAACTGCTTCTTCAATCTTTTTTAAATATTTCTCAGGCAAAGCACCATGTATGAGGTATTGCCTGAAGGCGAGTACATCAATAAAAAGCAAAGCATTTGTCACAATATGCGAAAAGTTTTTGCTCACCATATCTATATTAGTCTGCACACGATCATCTATAATTTTTTCTAAATTGAAAGAAGGCGGACTGTTTGGTAGTATCTTTTTTAAAAAATTGAATCCATGTGGACTCATTGAATTATAAAAATCAAGTGCCTTGAGTATGAACAAGTCTGTTTTGTCATCTGAAACCTCTAGCCTGTACGTGGCGTGCAAGATGTTGAGTAACGCTACTTTTGGCATTTCGTTCTGAACCCAACCCTTGGTATTGATAGGAGTTTCTGTTTCGAATGAAATTACATGACCATAAATAAACCCAGTCTTGCGTATTTTTTGATAAAAAACATCCAAATCGTTAGTTAAAACGGTTGTTGTTGGTTCTTGAGTTGCAAAATATTTATCGATCCAGCCTGGAGCAGATGGGTTAATCATAATGTTGTATTGAAGCTACAAAGTTACATTTTTTTCATCTCTATGAGCCCGCTTAGAATTAAATTTTGGTTAGTTTATGAAATCTAAAATAAAAGGATCTACTTTTTATGATTTTAATTCTTTCTCCAGTTCAAAAACAGTGTTTACCCAACTTTCAATGGTGTATTTGCCATACAATTCGGCAGGCAAAGGCTCAAAAGGAGTTTCAAAAAAGGAGCGCGGAATTTCAGGGTTTTCGGGGTCAATTACCAGTATGTTATTTGGGTTGTAAAAAGGGTATTCTTTAATAGATGCATTGCTACTGATTATTTTTCTTTGAAAAGCTAGCGCATCAAATACTCTAAAACTTAACCCATTTTGGTTTTTTCGAATCAAATCTAAAAAAACTTTGGAATCGTCTAATTCAGGAATTAAATGTTGTAACGAAATGTTTTCGGTGGTGTACTGAATACCTGGATGCAAATTGTTCGGCTTTTTTTTGCCTACCAATACAAATTTAAAAGGAATCTCTTGCTTGGTGCAAATAGCTGCAATTTTATTTAGTAACGTTACTCTCTCGTCAATGGCAGACACTATGTACAAATCATTGCCAAAGGTTTTTTTAGGACATATTTCAGTTTTGTCGAGATAGATGTAGTTGCAAATAGATTCGAAGCCATATTTGGCAGCGTCGTCTTTGTCAAAAGTATAGATTTTGTCAAAAATTGCTGTAGTGATATTTTTTATCGGGAACAAATTACTACTGTCGTATAGGTAACAGATGTATTTTTTGCATTTCGCCTTGATTTGTAAATGGACTGATTTACAAATACGATCTGGGCGTATAGAAAGTATGATATCTTGCGGTCCTAATTTATCAAGTTCCTCAAGAATATGTTCCTCCATTGCGATGTTCTTAACGTTTTTGTTTAGCACTAATTTATTGAAAAAATTAGAACATTTAGCAGCAGTGGAGGGGTAGGTATATCTGAATTTTGAAATATCAATATGTTGCGCGTCAATGCCTCTTCTCCTTAATTCTTTAATTATATTATAATCAAATCCGTAAAAATCAAAACTAATAAGGCAAATTTTCATATTAATAGCGGTTGGTTTTTCGATAAAAATAACTGCATTTGTTGCAATATTTTAAACGAATATAAGGAAAAAGGTTTGTTTGTTATTTTATTTTCAATGATTTGTAAAAGGCGTAGTAACTCTCTTTTATGTTTTTAAGATCGTGATGTTCTTTTACAAGTTTGTATGCATTTTGTTTAATGTGGTCGGCAAGTTCATTGTTGATAAGCAATTCTAGCACATGTTCTGCCAACTTATTGGCGTCTTTGAGGTCTGTTACAAAGCCGGTACTATCATTTTTTACAACTTCGGCTATCCCACCTGCACATGTAGCTACAACAGGTACCTGTGATGCGAGTGCTTCATAAATAGTTAAGGGCAGTCCTTCGGTTTCGGAGGTTAATAAAAACACATCAAAGTCCGATAATAACTGATTAACATTTTTACGATGTCCCATAAATAGTAAATGCTCTGCTATTCCTTGGTCTTTGGCATAGGCTATCAACTCATCTTCCAACGGTCCTTCACCAATGATTACAAATTTTATTTGTTGTTTGTCTGTGGTTTTTGCTAGAATGATTTTTGCAGTGTCAATAAAAGTATGAAGGTCTTTTTGAACTGTAAGTGCGGCTACATTACCAATTATTTTGGTTTCTTTGGGCAGGTTGTATTCTTCATGAATTAAATGTTGCTTCTCTAAGCCTACAAATGCTGCAACGTCAATGGCATCATATATGGTAGTCAATCTACTTTTGTCTTTAATAATGGGATCGAAAATTTTTTCGACTGCCTTAGAAACCGATATAATTTTAATTATTCTAGGATGAGAGTATTTAAAACGATTTATGAATTTATCTTTTATCTTGTTGTTTCGTTTTCTACTTAAAACTATTTGTACCTTATTTGAGAGAAACGGCAAGGCAAGTAAACTAGCTGTTAATGCACTAGAATCGTGAACGTGAATCACGTTGATTTTATTTGCTTTGCAAATTTTAATAATCGGCTTGATTAACGAAAAAACTTTGTGTTCAATAGTGTATGTAAAATGCTTTTGCATTTTTTCTTTACATTTTCCCGCAAGCACAGAATCTTCGGGGCACAAAATCATTTGGTTTAGATCTTTATACTCCTGTAGTAACTCAAAATACATATACATTTGTGCTTCTCCACCTCTCCATTTCTGTATTGATGTTACATTTAAGATATTCATAAGTGATATTAGTTTTTTGCTTTTTAGGGTAGTATTTGCTTTATATTTGATGGTCGTTGCAATGTCAGTTTGTTTATTCAATGTACCAATTTATGTAAAAATATAGTTTTATTTGGTTTTATCAAGAATGTGCGCAAGTTTAGCCTACTGTTTTTTGAGCTATAAAGTTCAAGTCGGAGCAAATGTATTATATTTACACGCTCATTATTTGTTGGCTATTGCTATACTTTATTTTGTCCAAGTCTTGTCGGTTTTGTCTTGTCGAAAGGTTTTGGTTAAGTAAAACTACAAATTGAACGGTTTATTATATCGAGCCAAGCAATTATCAGTAATAATGGATTTTCTTTTTAATGTATTCGCTTTTGCGTCTTTTGTAATATTTTTTTAATGACTAGTATCATTCATCCACAATTCAAAAAATCTGAAAAGGATTTGATTTTTTTTATCGAAAATTTTAATAACCAAGGGATTCTCTTTGGTGATGGACAACGCAATAAAATCAAACTCTTTCAATTAGACGGTTTGACAGTTAATATCAAATCATTTAAGATTCCGAATTTAATCAACAAAGTAGCTTATAAGTATTTTCGAAAATCAAAAGCTAAGCGATCGTATGAGTTTGCTACCGAATTGCTGAAAAATGGGATAGGAACACCAGCTCCAATTGGGTATTTTGAGAATTTTAATGCTTTGGGTTTAAGAGAAAGTTATTATCTAAGTGAACATTTGGTTTGTGAACTAACTTACCGCGAATTGGTTGAAGAACCAAATTATCCCAATAACGAACAGATTTTAAGAGCCTTTACTCGTTTTACGTTCGATTTACATCAAAAAGGAATAGAATTCTTGGATCATTCTCCAGGAAACACCTTGATTAAAACCAATGCTAATGGTCAATACGATTTTTTTCTAGTAGACTTAAATCGAATGAATTTTCATAATAAGATGTCATTCGAGCAACGCATGAATAACTTTAGCCGTTTGACGCCCAAAAAAGAAATGATTGCAGTAATGAGTAATGAATATGCCAAAGTATATTCAGATCGATCTGAAACTGAAATTTTTACCAAAATGTGGGAGGCAACCACTAATTTTCAAGAAGAATTTGAGCGTAAAAAACGATTCAAGAAAACCATTAAATTCTGGAAAAAATAATGGACTTCAATCAAAATAAAATAGAAGCTTCGGTGATTATTAGCACCTATAATGCAGTGGCTTGGCTCGAGAAAGTGATTTGGGGTTTCAATTGTCAAACGGTATCAAATTTTGAAATCGTCATTGCCGATGATGGATCAGGTCTTGAAACTAAAGCGAAAATAGCAGAACTTCAAAAAATAGTCAAATTTCCTATCGTGCACGTATGGCATGAAGATGATGGTTTTCAGAAAACAAAAATTTTGAACAAAGCAATTTTAGCGTCCTCAGCTGATTATCTTATTTTTACCGATGGCGATTGTGTGCCTCGAAAAGATTTTATTGCAGCACATTTTGCCAATCGAGCTGTGGATACGTTTTTGTCTGGAGGCTATTTTAAGTTGCCAATGTCGGTGAGTGAATTGATTACTAAATCGGATATTGACAATCAAAATTGTTTTGATTTAAATTGGTTGAACGCAAACGGATTTACAACCAATTCAAAATCTATTAAATTGACAAAATCTGCTTTTTTGGCTGCCTTAATGAATAAAATTACACCAACAAAAGCCACTTGGAATGGCCATAATGCCTCATGCTATAAAAAGGATATTCTTGCCGTAAATGGTTTTAACGAAGAAATGAAGTACGGAGGCGAAGACCGTGAATTGGGTGAACGCTTGTTTAATAAAGGGTTGACTGCAAAGCAAATACGTTACAGCGCTATTTGTATTCACCTAGATCACGCTCGCGGGTATGTATCTGACGAAATTTGGAAAAAAAACAATGACATTAGAGCTTTCACCAAGGCAAACAAAGTAATTGCTACTCCAAACGGAATCAATTCTAATTCTCTCTAACAAACTGCTTCACTTTCAAAACAAATAAATCAGGAGTGTATTTTTGGTACAAGTCTAATGCAACGGCTTTCATTTCTTTCGCAGTTTTTTCACCGTACAGTTCTGGTTTGAAATCCTTTAAATGCACAGATACATTTGTGGTTCCGTTTTCAAAACTATTCCATGCTTCTTTAATAATCCAGGTAGAAAATAGGGTAAAAGTTGGCACATTGAGCGCTTTTGCCATATTTACAGCGCCACCTTCATTTCCAATCAACGCATTGCAATGATGGGTAATTGATAAAAACTCACGTATGCTTCCGGGCACAAGTTTAATTTTTATATTTTTTTGCGTCGCTGGTGCACATAGATCAAAGATATTTTGAGCATCTTGCTGTTGCGATTTCATGTAGTTGAACAACAAAGTAGCATCCGTTTCTTGCACGATAGCATCCAAAATTGTAGCCATAAAGGGAAAAGGATATGTTTTTCTGAATTCACTTCCCAATACACCAATCATGAAAATCTTTTTTGAAGGTTCAATCTCGTATTGTTGCAATAGTCTTTTTCCGTTTTCAATTTCTGCAGCAGTTAAGAATATTTTCGGTTTAGGGTCTAAAGTAATATTAGAGTTTTGCAATAAGGGAGTTAAGAGATTCATTCTATTTTCTAACGCTGTTCCTGCAGGGGTAAGTGGTGCTGCGATCTCATGAATCGTTTTAGAATAAATAAATTGTGTGTACTTTTTATAAAAACCTATTTTTTTATCAGCACCAGAAAGGGCAACAATTAAGTTGCTCTCTAATTTGCCGTAGGCATCAATAACGATATCGTATTTTCTCTTTCGAATAGAAAGAAGAAAGTTGAAAAATGCTTTTTTACTAGATCGGAACTCCTCTTTGAATAAAAGTACTTCGTCAATATTTGGATTGTTTTCTATCACAGCGGCAGTAAACGGGTAAATAAGATAGTCTACTTTGGCCTCAGGAAAAAGCGCTTTTATGTTGTTGCAAACAATACTGCTTGCAAGCACATCTCCAATCATTTTTTGTTGTATAACCAGTATTTTCATATCGAAAAAAAAACCTCCCTGTTCAAGGGAGGAATTAGTATTATATTTTTGATTAGCAATTAAACCGCTACGTCATATTCTCTCAAAGCATTGTTCAAAGACGTTTTCAAGTCTGTAGATGGCTTACGAGTACCAATGATTAAGGCACATGGCACTTGAAACTCACCCGCAGCGAATTTTTTAGTATAACTTCCAGGAATCACAACTGAACGAGCAGGAACAAAACCTTTCATTTCAACTGGAGTATCACCGGTAACATCGATAATTTTTGTAGAAGCTGTCAAGCAAACATTAGCACCAAGAACTGCTTCTTTACCTACGTGTACACCTTCAACAACAATACAGCGAGAACCAATAAAAGCACCGTCTTCGATAATAACTGGAGCAGCTTGCAATGGCTCTAAAACACCACCAATACCAACACCACCACTCAAGTGAACATCTTTACCAATTTGAGCACAACTACCTACAGTTGCCCAAGTGTCAACCATTGTACCAGCATCTACATAAGCACCAATATTTACATAACTAGGCATCATGATTACACCGCTAGAAATAAAAGAACCGTAACGAGCAGATGCTCCTGGAACTACACGAACACCTTTGGCAGCGTAGTCTTTTTTCAATTCCATTTTGTCATGGTATTCAAAAATTCCAGCTTCCCAAGTTTCCATTTTTTGAATAGGGAAGTACATTACTACCGCTTTCTTTACCCATTCGTTTACTTGCCATCCTCCCGAAGCGTCGGGGCCAATTGGTTCAGCAACACGTAGTTTACCAGAATCCAATAATTCGATTACTTCTCTAATGGCGTTTGTTGTAGTTTCTTCTTGTAGCAAAGCTCTGTTTTCCCAAGCTTGCTCTATAATTGTTTGTAATGCGTTCATTTTGTATGTTTTTTGGCAAATATACCATTTTTAACCAATAGCAAAAAAGATATAAATACTGAAAATGTTATATATTTGTATATTAATGACATGAATTATGGAAACTATTAGACTTGAATTTAATTCGAATATAAAAAGTAAAATCTTAGAATTATTGAGTTCGTTTTCTTCAGATGAGCTGAAAATAGTTACTGAACATTCTACTTTTGAAGCCGAAAAGAAAATGGTACAGGCTAGAATTGATAAAATTAAAAACGGGACTGCGAAATATTCTACTTTTGATGAATTGGAAGTTTTATTAGAAGATACTATTTCAAAATATGAGGATTAAATTAACTGTTGATTTTAATTACGATTTAAAGGATATAGTTAGTTTTATTGCTAAAGATAAGCCTCTTGCGGCTAGGAAATTTAAAATAGAATTAATAAAAAACATCAAAAAAGATTTCAAACATCCTTTTTTATTTAAAAAATCAATATATTTTGATGATTTAAATATTAGAGATTATGTCTTTAAAGGTTATACGGTTGTTTTTACTGTTGAAGAAGAACTTGAAACTGTAACTGTAGTAGCAATTTTGAAACATAGAAATTCATTTTAATAAAAAAATAGGAGCGATGGAAACCATTAGACTTGAATTTAATTCGAATATTAAAAGCAAAATATTGGAATTATTGAGTTCTTTTTCTTCCGATGAGCTTAAAATAGTTTAGGAAGATGTTGAATTTGAAAGTGATAAGAAAAAAGTTGAAATAGCTTATGCTAAAATGAAAAGTGGTAATGAAAAAATGTACACAGTCGAAGAAGCGGATGCCTATTTAGATGAAATTTTTTCAGAATATGATAGTTAATATTTCGAATGAATTTTTGGTTTTATTGACTTACCAAGTTCGTTATATTTATAAGGATAAACCAATAGCCACATTAAAATTCAGGAAAGATTTACTGCGAAATATCAAAAAATATTTGAAAAATCCATTTCATTCAAAAAATCTTACTAAATCAAAAATGAAAATGTAAAAGATTATGTTTCTATTTATGAAGTAAATGTAGAAATACAAATGATTACCCTGTTCGGTTTTATTAAATACAAAGACTCCCTATAAATGCCAAGAATACTCTCCATAGACTACGGTCAAAAACGTACAGGAATAGCTGTTACAGACGAAATGCAAATTATTGCCTCAGGGTTAACTACGATTCCGAGTGCTACAGCAATAGCTTTTTTGAAAGATTATTTTTCTAAAGAAAAGGTAGAATTGGTCCTTATTGGTGAACCTAAACAAATGAACGGAACACCCTCTGAAAGTGCATCGATCATTAAAGGATTTGTAACGCACTTTACCAACCACTTTCCAGAAATGAAAGTAGTGCGCGTAGACGAGCGATTTACTTCAAAAATGGCGTTTCAAACCATGATAGATAGCGGTTTAAAAAAGAAGCAAAGACAGAACAAAGCTTTGATTGACGAAATATCAGCTACGATTATGTTGCAGGACTATTTGTCCAGAAAAATCTTTTTATAATTCTTTGTTAAAAGCAGTATGAAACGTGATATAAGTAATGGTTAAAATTTAATGTCGTATTTTATTCCAAAATTAGTCAGGACAAAATTTAATTTTTCTTTGAGGTTTTCGAATGATTTATAAGCATCAAAATCTAACCATTGATATTTTATTCTCCGCCATAGAATTTCAATCAGGTTTAACTCTGGAGAATAAGGTGGCAAAAAGTAAATTAAAACATCTTTTTCTTTCCATTGTTCTATTTTAGCCATAAACTTCTTTGATTTGTGTATGGGAGAATTGTCAAGAATTACAATGGTTTTTTTAATGGTTTGTTCCACAAATCGATTCATAAAACTGATGATTCTATCTGAATTAAAGGTTGTTTCAAGTGTTTCGAAATAGAGTTTATTTTTACGGGTCATTAATCCAACTACATTCTGATATTTACCTTTAGCAGCGGGTAACAAAATTGGATTATCCTTTGTTTGCCAAGCATAAGGCACATTAGGAGAGAGTCCAAAATGACTTTGGTCTCCAAAATATAAATCAATATAACCGCTATCTTCCAAACTCTTTAATGTTTCTATCTGCTCTTGTTTAAATCTAAATTGTTCTTCGTTGCGTTTGCCTTTCAAAGAGAGTCTAGCTCTTTTCCACTTATAGCCCAGTAACTTTTAAAAAATTCTGCAAAGTCTTTTTGCAGATGACAATATTGTGTTGCTCCTCAAAGTAAATTAATACATTTTTTAAATTTCTATTGTGAAGTTCTAATTGCTTGGAAACTTCTTCCGTATAGTCTTTTAAAAGAGTTTTTGCTCCTCTTCCTTCTGATATAGCAAGAGAATCAACCCCAATACTAGCCCAACTATCAAACCAACGTTCAATCGTTCTGCGACTGACTTTAAAAATAGAAGCCAAGTCTTTAATCTTGTGTCTTTGATGTGATAAAACAAGGCATTGACTACGTTTCCTAACAGTATTATTAGGGCTATTTTGGTAAAGGTGCTCTAGTACCAAAACCTCTTCTTCTTTTAGTGTTACATATCTCATAATGAGATAAATATAGTAAATTTTTCATATATTAACAACAAAATACGACATTATTTTATTCTTATTACTTATGTAACTAAATAGGGATGATTTGGTGTTTTAAATTTCATAATATAAAGTATCTTTGTGCTTTATAAAAAATTATTATGCCTGATACAACCATACGTTCGAATAGTGATGTAGTTCTAATTGGAGCTGGAATTATGAGTGCCACACTCGGCTTGATTCTAAAAGAATTACAACCTGAATTAACCATTGATATTTACGAAAGATTAGACAACGCTGCTGCCGAAAGTTCTGACGCTTGGAACAATGCAGGAACAGGGCATTCTGCTTTTTGTGAATTAAATTATACTCCTGAAGCAGAAGACGGAACAATAAGTCCGAAAAAAGCAATAAGTATTGCTGAATCTTTTGAACTGTCGCGCCAATTTTGGAGTTATTTGGTACAACAAGAAAAAATATCTTCTCCAGAACATTTTATAAAAAGAATTCCACATATCAGTTTTGTATGGGGAGATGAAAACGTAGCGTATTTAAAGAAACGTTTTGAAGCCCTACAAGCCAATCCGTTATTTGCAGAGATGATTTATTCTACTGACTTTTCTGAGTTAGAAAAGTGGATGCCTCTTGTTATGGAAGGTAGAGAAAAAAATCTGTCAGTTGCTGCAACCTCAATGGGTATTGGTACTGATGTTAACTTTGGTGTCTTGACAAGAGATATGTTCTCTCATCTTGCGCAAATGGAAGGTGTAAACTTGCATTTTCATTGTGAAGTGCGTGATTTAAAACAACGTGACGATAAATCATGGCGTATTAAAATTACAGATCTTGCTACGGATCAAAAACGAAAAGCATACACGAAATTTGTTTTTATTGGTGCTGGTGGAGGTTCATTACCCTTGTTAGAAAAAGCAGATATTCCAGAAGGAAAAGGTTTTGGTGGTTTTCCGGTAAGTGGACAATGGCTAAAATGTACTAATCCTGAAGTAATTGCACAACACGAATCAAAAGTATACGGAAAAGCAAGTGTAGGGTCACCTCCAATGTCTGTTCCTCACATCGATTCACGTATGATCAATGGCGAAAAACAATTATTGTTTGGACCTTTTGCTGGTTTTTCTACTCGTTTCTTGAAAAACGGATCCTATTCAGATTTACCAAAATCAATCCAATTAGATAATATAGTACCAATGGTAATTGCGGGTGTAAAAAATATTCCGTTAACCAAATACCTTATCGATCAAGTGCGTCAATCGCCAGAGGATCGTATCGAAGCGTTGAAAGAATATGTACCGGGTGCAAAATATGATGACTGGGTAATCGAGCGAGCTGGTCAAAGAGTTCAAGTGATTAAGAAAGACGAAAAAGAAGGTGGTAAATTAGAATTTGGTACTGAAGTTATTACCTCTCAAGATGGAACTTTATCTGTATTGTTAGGTGCTTCTCCAGGAGCGTCAACAGCTGTGTCAATCATGCTAGATGTGATTTCTAGATGTTTTAAAGACGAAGTAAAAACTCCAGAATGGCAAGCTAAATTTAAAGCAATGATTCCTTCTTACGGACAAGAGCTTAATGATAATCCTGAGCTTTTGGAAAAAATTAGAGAAGAAACTGCTACAGTTTTAAAATTAAAATAATCAACAATAATATTCCAAGTTACGTAATTTAGTTTGGAGTACTTTTCGAAAATAATAATAGATAGAGGTTAACTTCGGTTAGCCTCTTTTTTTTGTTTTTATGAACTTGCAATTGTATTGGGAAATTTTAATTTGTATTGAATGATATAAATTGTTGCATTTTTAAAGTATACTAAAATGGTTAATATGCTGTTTTTGAGTATTTTGAATAAGTATGATTTCTTTTATGATATACTATTTAACCTTTTTACTTACTAAGAAATCCGATTTATTTTCGATAAAAAATAAAAAATAAAAAACCACCCTATTAGCTGTTTATGACTGCGGATTGATTAGTAGTTGTTTGGTGCTTTTTACAATATTGTCAGACAAGTTTGTAAGCCAGATAAGTTGCTCAATGACCAATTGTACTTCTTGCATTTTGTTTTTAAAATCGACCTCGCTAATGCTTGAATCTTCATTTAATTCTTTAGCACGAATGTTTCGCAATTCGGCAAAAATTCGAGACATATCCTCTGGAGCTACAAAGTCGGTACTCTTAGTGTCTTCCTGATTTAGAATGGAAATGGCATAGTCTAGATTTTTAGTAATTTGCGTGATGGCAGAGTTGAAAACATCAGATGCTGCTGTTGTTTTATTGGATTGAGTATACGTTCCCAATGACGCTGCAGATGAAAGCAAAGCATTGTTTAAAACCGTTAATTTGTAAAAAAGCTGAAGATTGGTCTGTTTTGATTTCGGTTCTTGAACCATACGCTGAAAAGAAGCCATCAAATTCCCTACTCCTATAAAGGCTTGATTTCGAGCCAATCTATAAGAACTCGATACTTCACTTTTGCTATTGTAAAGTGCAGAGAATTCTTTTAAATAATTTCGATTTGCTTCAAGAGACTTTTCAAGATATTCGGGAATGTTTAAAAACTCCCAACTTGGCCACAAAAAATGATTGGCCAATATGGCTAAAATGGCACCTACAACGGTATCCAGGATTCGGTACTGAATCAAATTTTCTATCCCAGGTGACAGAATCGAAAAGATGAAAATCACATACATGGTGATGAAGGTCGTCCCGATTTTATAATTTGTAGGGTTAAAAGAGTATCCTAGTAACATACACACGATTGTAATGCATCCCATTACCGTGGTGCTTGGAGAAAAGTACAAGATACTAAACGCGATGATGCCGCCAATGGCTGTACCAATAAAACGGTTGTACGTACGCTCTTTGGTGAGTCCGTAGCCGGGGCGCATGATCACAACGATGGTCAATAAAATCCAATAAACATTTTGAAAGGGCAGTATTTTTCCAATAAAAAATCCAATCAGGATGGTGACTGTAATTCGTAAGGAATGTCTAAATATTGTGGATGAAAATCGGAAATTCTCAACCAAAGTATTTATAGGATAGTAATGGTGTTGAATAAGTTTTTCTAAATCTTTATCCCTTCCCTTTAGATCTTTTAGTTGTACTGCAGTTGTAAAAGCACGTTCTACTATTTTAATTTTCTCAACTTGATTCTCGGCATAGCGCAGCATTGTAGTCAACATCAAAGCTCCTTCGATAGAATCTATTGGGCCAAGTTCAGTTTTGTACGCTTCGATGGCATCTTCCAATTCATGAAGATTTTCAAGAATGTTGTGCTTGTATTGGTAGGGCTTTTTGTCTGAAATACTTTTTGCAAGTTGCTTCAACACCTTCGCTAGGTTATAAGCAAGGTTTTGGTAAGTATGAAGAACTACAGGATGGTCATCAAATTTTTGGTGCAGTTTATTGTGGTCGAAAGACGTTGAAATAGCCAGTTCCATAATCTCTACCAAAGACATGAATGATAGCAGCATCTTACGGTTTTGATTTGATGATCCGTAGTTGGTGCGGTGGCGTACTAATATTTCTCGAATATTTTCATGTATGGCATTGAGTTCTACTTGCAAATGCAACTGTTTCTTGGTGATTTCCTTTCGATCAGAATTAATTTTCCATAGATCTCCTCGTAGTTTTAAATATTGGGAGGTAAGTTTAATGCACTCAGCTATTTGCAATTCTACATAACGATTGGGTTTAATAAAGTAGAAGAGAATCGATACTAATAGGTAGAAAATTCCACCTACCAAAATAAGTCCCGAATGTATAAAGATTTCTATTCCTGTGTATACATGAGCAAAAGAAAGTGAAACAGCTACTAAGGCAGAAAAAGCTACCATTGTAGCGCGTTGGTCATACACGGCAAGCATGGAGACCAAAAAGAGGATGCTAACAAATATGGGGTAAAACAACCACGGATAAGGATAGGTGAGATTGATAAGCAACGTAATTCCCGAGATGATCAAAGTAGTGATGATTAATCCGTTTACTTTGTGTTTTAAAATACTAGGTATGTCACTCGGAAAAACAAGAAATGCACCCAATGCAATCGTGATTCCGGTGCCTATATCTCCTAAATAAGAAAATAATAAAGCTGGAAAAGCACCTGCGATGGTAATTTTCAAAGCATTGGTAAATTCGGTGCTTTCGGTGAATTTTTGGATCTTTGTAATCATAACATATGGGTTGCTCACAAAAGTATGAATTGTAAAATAGAATCATCATACAATTCAGGCTAGAAATTAGATAATACGTTAAAAAATAGCATTTGTTTGGTAGAGGTTAGTCCTTGTCTATTTTTTTACTATTTTTGCCATTCGTGCTAAATTTTAGAAATGGAAATTCTAAAATAATCGATTGAATTCTAAATAAAAAAACAATGATTTTACCAATTATAGGATATGGAGATCCAGTTTTGCGCAAAGTTGGGGTAGATATAACACCTGAACATCCTAATTTGAAAGAAACTATTGCAAATATGTACGAAACGATGTATAATGCATCTGGAGTAGGCCTTGCAGCACCTCAAGTTGGTATGGCATTGCGTATGTTTGTGATTGATGCAACCCCTTTTAGCGATGATGAGGATCTAGCTGAAGAAGAAAAAACAAAAATGAGTGCTTTTAAGAAAACTTTTATCAATGCAAAAATGATAAAAGAAGAAGGAGAAGAATGGGTTTTTAACGAAGGCTGTTTGAGTATTCCTGATGTGCGTGAGGACGTATACAGAAAAGAAAAAATTACAATTGAATATTGTGAAGAAGATTTTGTAATGAAAACCGAAGTATTTGACGGTTTGATTGCAAGAGTTATTCAACACGAATACGATCATATTGAAGGAGTCTTGTTTACAGACAAAATATCCTCTTTGAAAAAACGTTTGATTCAGAAAAAATTAAAAAATATATTGGAAGGAAAAACATTTCAAGATTACCGAATGAAATTTTTTGGTAAAAAAGGAAGGTAGTTTTTAATTCGAATAAAAAGCAATAAGAAATAAAAAGTAAAAAATATTAAAATGAATTTAGAAAAAGTTTTATCTATTTCTGGTAAGCCAGGTTTATATGTTTTAAGAGTACAAACTCGTACAGGATTTGTAGCTGAATCATTATCTGATGGAAAAAAAATCACTGTAAGTTTAAAGAGTAATGTAAGTTTGTTATCTGAAATTTCAATCTATACTTACGATGGAGAGAAACCATTGACAGAAATTATGAACAGCATTGCTGCAAAACATGATTTTGGTCCATCAATCTCTCATAAAGAAGACAATGCAACATTATTGGCTTATTTCAAAGAAATTTTGCCTGATTATGATGAAGATAGAGTCTATGCATCTGATGTGAAGAAAATTGTAAACTGGTACAATACATTGCAAGCAAAAGGATTGGCAGTTGAAACTCCTGCAACTGAAGAAGCTACTGAGGCTACAGAAGAAACTAAAGAAGAAGTAAAAGAGTAATTTACACTCCTAGCACAAATAAATCCTGCAATCTTGTTTATAGATTGCAGGATTTATTATTTTTACACCTCAATACAGCAACAACAGATTAAATTTACTACCATTATGAATTCTAGAGAAAATCAATTACAAGCTTTTGATCGATTGTTGACTATCATGGATGAGTTACGCGCGCAATGCCCGTGGGACAAAAAGCAAACGATGCAAACGTTGCGCCATTTGACAATTGAAGAAACCTATGAGTTAGGTGATGCTATCTTGGATAATGATTTGGATGAAGTAAAAAAAGAGCTTGGAGATGTGCTCCTTCATATTGTTTTTTATGCTAAAATTGGTAGTGAAACCAATGATTTTGATATTGCCGATGTTTGTAATGAAATATGTGATAAACTGATTCATCGTCACCCACACATTTACAGTGATACGGTGGTAAAAGATGAAGAAGAGGTTAAGCAAAATTGGGAGAAACTCAAACTCAAAGAAGGGAAGAAATCGGTGCTTGAGGGCGTGCCAAAAAGTCTGCCTGCATTGGTAAAAGCGAGCCGAATTCAAGACAAGGTGAAAGCAGTTGGATTTGATTGGGATGAGCCGCATCAAGTGTGGGAGAAGGTGCAAGAGGAGTTAGAAGAATTGCAGGTTGAAGTGAAAGCAGGTGACCAAGATAAAATGGAAGCCGAATTTGGCGATGTATTGTTTTCGATGATTAATTATGCGCGATTTTTGAATATCAGCCCAGAAGATGCTTTGGAACGAACTAATAAAAAGTTTATAAAACGTTTTCAGTATTTAGAAAGTAAAGCAGGGGAACTAGGAAAACCTTTGATGGATATGACCTTGGCAGAAATGGATGTGTTTTGGAACGAAGCTAAAAAATTATAAGGATGATCAATTTTACTTTTAAATTACAATTAGCTTGTTAAGCTATACAATATATGAAAATAAGCAATCGCTCCAATGGGTAACATTTATTCATGGGGCTGGCGGCAGTTCGGCTATATGGTACAAGCAAATTAGAGATTTTCAAAAAGAATTTAATGTGCTGTTAATCGATTTAAGAGGGCATGGTAATTCGAAAACGAATGCGAAATCAATAGCTAAGTTCAGTTATAATTTTCCCAATTTAGCCAATGATATTTTGCCGGTCTTAGATTATTTAAAAATTGCAAAATCTCATTTTGTAGGCATCTCGTTGGGTACTATTTTGATTCGTCAATTGGCAGAAATGCATCCAGAGCGTATAAGTTCAATGATTATGGGAGGCGCTATCTTGAAAATGAATTTTAGATCTCAGCTGTTAATGAAATTGGGTAGTATATTCAAATATGTTTTGCCTTATTTGATTTTGTACCGTTTGTTTGCCTTTATTATCATGCCCAAAAAGAATCATAAAAGATCAAGGATCCTCTTTGTAAACGAGGCTAAAAAATTATACCAAAAAGAATTTATCAAATGGTTTAAACTTACTGCAGAGGTTAATCCATTGTTGAGGTACTTTCGACAAATAGAATTAAATATTCCTACTTTGTATGTTATGGGTGAGGAGGATTATATGTTTTTACCATCGGTACGAAATGTAGTTCGGTCACATGCAAAAACGGCAACCTTAGTCGTTGTGCCAGAGACTGGGCATGTGGTCAATGTAGAGCGACCAGGGGTGTTTAATTCAGTGGTGTTGTCTTACTTAAAGAAATTAGCCTAAAAAAAAATGCCGCCATTCACAGAACAGCGGCAATCTTTTAACTAACCAAAACCAAATAATAAATAACCAGTTTATTACACTACAAAGATGCATCAATAAGACGTGTAATGCTGTTAAAAATTAGTTAGTATTGTGTTGTTTTAACGTTAATAATTAGTGTGTTTTGATGGCGAATAAGTTGATTATGTTTTAAGGGTTTGATTTTTAATCACTGAGATTTTAGAAAGTACTCATTTTTATGTTTAGAGGCGATATCGTCTGTTGGTAAATCACAATTGTTATTGCTATTTCTATTTTCTTCGAATAAAATAATGTAGGAGTGCCTACTTCGAGCAAAAAAGCTACAAGGTCCAAATCAATATAATTTTGTTGAGTTGCGTGCATACAAGGGTGCGTTGCATAGTGAGCCAATGCAATAAAATAGAAAGTTTTGCGTATAGCTTTTCTTTTAAAAAAAAATCCAAAAAAAAAGCCGCTATTCATTGAATAGCGGCCATCTTTTAACTAACCAAAACCAAATAATAAATAACCAATTTATTATGTTACAAAGGTGCAACAGAAAAGCTTTTTGGCTTGTTAATATTTAGTTATTACTTTGTTTGATATTCGTTAATGTTTGTTTCTAATGAAAAACTACTGTCTTATTGCAGTAAGTCAAAATTTTGCGTTCTGCATGTAGGTTTATAGCGCGAGCGAGTACTGTTCTCTCTAGATCTTTACCTTTCATAATAAAATCTTCTACAGAGTTAACATGTGATACTCGGCTGATGTCTTGCTCGATAATTGGACCTTCATCCAACTCTTCGGTTACGTAGTGGCTTGTGGCTCCAATAATTTTTACACCTCGTTTGAAAGCCGAATGATACGGTTTTGCTCCCGGAAATGCAGGTAAGAAAGAGTGGTGGATATTAATGATTTTGTTTTCGTAAATACTAATCAGTTTTGGAGTAATGATTTGCATGTATCTTGCTAAAACAATAAAATTGATTTCGTATTGGGCCAACAATTCAATTTGTTTCTTTTCTCCTTCGATCTTATTATCTTTCGAAAAAGGGACATGGTAAAACGGAATATTAAATTGCTCGGCAATCGGGCGTAAGTCATCGTGATTACTTATGATTACGGGTATTTCTACATTTAATTCTCCAGAACTATGTCTTCCGAGGATATCGAATAAACAGTGTGTATATTTCGAAACAAAAATTGCCATTCTTGGTTTGGTGCCTTGGTTGTAAAACTCCCACGACATGTTGAATTGAGTGGCAATGGTGGAACTAAATTCTTCTCTAACAGAGGCTACGGTATGCTTAGAGTTACTAAGGTCGCACTCTAATCTCATAAAAAAGACATTTTGCTCAATAACAACGTTTTGGTCTAGGTATATAATATTTCCTTCTACTTGTACTATAAAATTAGTTACTGCAGCTACAATTCCTTTTTGATCGGAACAGTGAATAAGTAAGGTGAAATTTTGCATTTTTTTTGTTATCTAAGTATTCTTATTTTTTATCTTGAATGGCAAAAACACTTTTTAATAGAGTTGAGGTTCTTGCATTAAGGTTTGTTCTAATGTCTTTTTCTTCTACAGCAATCATTTTGAATACACCGCTCATCGCTTGATTGGTTACGTAATCATTCAAATCAGGATTTACTTTGGTTACCAAAGGGATGCTGTTGTATTTGGTAATGATATTGCTCCAAACTTTATCAGCTCCTACTTTGCTAAAAGAGTTTTTTACCACAGGATTGAATTTTGCATACAAAGCAGTTGTTGTAGTGTTTTCTAAATAAGCTGTAGCAGAGTTGTTGCTTCCCATCAAAATGCCAGTAGCGTCATTGAAAGACATGTTTTTAACTGCGCTTATAAATATAGGAGTAGCTTCTTTAACTGCATCTTCGGCAGCACGATTTATTGCTTTTAATCCTTCGTCTGCAAGTGAACTAAGGCCAATTTTACGCAAACCAGAGTCTACTTTTTGTAATTCTGCCGGTAGCAAAATCTTTACGGCTTCATTTTTATAGAAACCATCAGCTGCAGTCAATTTAGTTACTTGCTTCGTGATTCCGTTATTGAGTGCTTCTTTTAATCCTCCTGCAATGTCTAAGCCGGTTGTACCTTGATTTACGGGTAGTTGATTGGCGATTTGTTGCAATTCGGCACAGCTAGAGAAAGAAATTACAAGTAAAATTAAGAGGGCTTTTTTCATGATATAAAAATTATGTATTTGTCGATTATTAGAATTTAGCCAAAAATACTATTTTATTTGAAAACACTTGGCCTTCTAAGGATTTGTTTGCTCGAACTAGCTGTTCTATCTGTTTATAATGGAGTAGTTAGAAAAAGTTTGGCATAGTAAATGAATATAGCTTAAGAGATAAACATTAAAAAATAACTATCATGAAAAAAATAATTACTCTTTTTGCAATTGTGGGTTTGTTAAGCTTACAAAGTTGCACCGTTCAGGATAATCTAGATGCAGATACTATAAGCGAAGTTTTTGAAGTAACAAGGTCCTTTAATACTTCAAATAATTTTAGTACAGTTGTTGATTTAAATCCTTCTATTTTTGATTCAGATGTGGTATTGGTATACAGGTTGAGTGCTGTGTTTCAAGGACAGGATGTTTGGACACTCGTTCCAGAAAATTTTTACTTTGATAATGGTACATTAGATTTTGGATATCGATTTGATTTTACCAGAAATGACATAAATGTTTATATGGTTGGGAATAATTTGCAAAGTGTTTCAACAGATTTCAGAGTTAATCAAGTGCTGAGAATAGTAATAGTTCCGGGAAACTTCTCTATTGCAGTTGATAAAAATAATTATAACGAAGTTATAGCTGCTTTGAATGTCAAAGAGAAGGATATTCAAAAAATCGAATTTTAATCTTAAGCGTTTAAAATAAAAAAGAGAGCCAATAGCTCTCTTTTTTTATGCTTCAATTTCTCCTTTATTTTTAATTAACGAGACTGCAATACCGGCAATAAGTGCTAACGCTATAAATACTAGAGAACCCCATTCTGGAATGTGAATAAAATCATGAGCTAGCATTTTTATTCCCACAAAACTCAGAATTGCAATAAGGCTGTATTCAAGATAGCTAAAACGTTCGAGCATATTAGCTAGAAAAAAATACATGGAGCGCAAACCAAGAATGGCGAATATATTCGAACTAAATACTAAAAAAGGATCTGATGTAATGGCTAAGATTGCAGGTACACTATCCAATGCAAAAATTACATCCATAACTTCAATAACAATTAATGCTACAAATAGAGGTGTTGCCGCTGTGAGGTGACGTCTTTTTACAAAAAAATGTTCTCCTTCTATCTTTGTAGTAATGGGTGTTAATTTGCGTAAGTAGCGATAAACAAAAGATTTTTTTGGATTAAAAGTTTCTTCGTCTTCTTTTGAGAACAGCATTTTTATTGCAGTGTAGAGCAAGAAGGCTCCAAAAAGATAGGTTGTCCATGAAAACTTTTTGATAATCAATACACCAAAATAGATCATAGCACCTCTAAAAACGATAGCGCCAATGATTCCCCAAAACAATACACGGTGCTGGTACTTTTTGGGAATTTTAAAAGCAGCAAAAATTATTGCTATGACAAAAATGTTGTCAACACTCAAGGAGAGTTCGATTAAATAGCCAGTAATATATTTTATTGATGCAACAGCAGGTTTAAGCTGATCGGGATTTTCGACCAATTTTTGATCATACAACCAAAAAATAACGCCAGAAAAAATCAATGATAGCGCTACCCAAATAGCAGTCCATTTTCCGGCTTCTTTTGATGTTATTTCATGAGGCGTTTTGTTGAATACACCTAAGTCTAAGGCTAAGAAAGCCAAAATAGCACATATAAAACAGATCCATACAGTCATAATATATTGGTTTAATTACTGTTCAAAGATACTTTTTAGAATTTATTTTTTTCTTTCGAAAATGTTAAATCGAAATTAAGGTCAAAAAAAAATGCCTTCAATAAAATTGAAGGCATTTTTGTATGTATGAGATAGAAATTACAATGCAGATTTAACTGTTTTGATAATTCTAGCAGCAATTTTGTATGGATCACCGTTAGATGCTGGTCTTCTGTCTTCCAACCATCCTTTCCATCCTTTTTGTACAACCATCAAAGGAATACGGATAGAACATCCTCTATCTGAAATTCCGAAAGAGAAATCGTGGATAGATGCAGTTTCGTGCTTACCAGTTAAACGCTCTTCGTTATGTGCACCATAAACAGCAATATGCTCTTTAGTTACAGGACGGAAAGCTTCACATATTTTTTCAAAAGTCTCTCTTGAACCACATGTTCTTAAAACTTCGTTAGAGAAGTTAGCGTGCATACCTGAACCATTCCAGTCAGTATCACCAAGTGGTTTTGGGTGGTATTCAATATAGTAACCATGTTTCTCTGTCAAACGATCTAATAAGTATCTAGATACCCAAATTTCATCACCTGCTTTTTTAGCTCCTTTTGCAAACAATTGGTATTCCCATTGTCCTGCAGCAACTTCTTGGTTGATACCTTCAAAGTTTAAACCTGCATCAATACATAAGTCAGCATGCTCTTCAACTAATTTTCTTCCGTGTGTGTTTTTTCCACCTACAGAACAGTAGTACATTCCTTGTGGAGCTGGATAACCACCAATTGGGAAACCTAATGGTAATAAAGTTTTAGTATCCATGATGAAATATTCTTGTTCGAAACCAAACCAGAAATCGTCATTATCATCATCAATAGTAGCTCTACCGTTAGATGCGTGTGGTGTACCATCAGCATTCATAACTTCACACATAACTAAGTAACCATTGATACGTGCTGGATCTGGATAAATAGCAACTGGTACTAAAAGGCAATCAGATGAACCTCCTTCAGCTTGTCTAGTAGATGAACCGTCAAATGACCAGTTACCTATTTCTTCTAGAGTCCCTTGAAAATTTTCGTGTTCTTCAACCTTAGTTTTACTTCTTAAATTTTGAGTTGGTACGTAACCATCTAACCAAAGGTATTCTAATTTTATTTTAGCCATAATGTTGTATATATTTTATGATTTTTAAACATTGCGAAGATAAAGATTTTTTTTCAGTGGCAAAAATAAGGGGGTATTAAATGCGACGGAGTCATATATTATTTTGAAAATGGTAGTTTTTGGGGGGTATATTTTAGAAATCTTCATTTTGAGGTCTAAAAACAAATTATTTTGTAAAACAAGGTTCTTTTTGGTAATGTTTCTTATTGCTGTCATTGTTTGTTTGCTATCTTTGTGTATTTTATAGTATATTTTTGAAAAAAGCACTTTTTATGTCTACAATACGTTTTCAAGCTTTGAGAGAAGCATCATCAAGAAAGCCAGTTCATTTTGAAGAATCTGGTCGAAAATCAGCCCTTTTTGGAACCAATGTCTTTAATGAAAAGGCAATGAAGCAATATTTAACTTCTGATGCTTTCAAGGCAGTTCAAAGTGCTATTCAACATGGAACCAAAATTGATAGAAAACTAGCGGATTATATCGCTATGGGCATGAAGGAGTGGGCTTTGTATAAAGGAGTGACTCATTATACACACTGGTTTCAACCCTTAACGGGTGCTACCGCAGAAAAACACGATGCTTTTTTTGAAACATCTTTTGATGGTTCAGATCCTGTGGAGAAATTTGGAGGCGCACAATTGGTACAACAAGAGCCAGATGCTTCTAGTTTTCCGAACGGAGGGATACGTAATACCTTCGAAGCGCGAGGGTATACCGCTTGGGATCCTACTTCTCCTGCATTTATATTTGGTACTACTTTGTGTATTCCTACCGTTTTTATCTCGTATACGGGAGAAGCTTTAGATAATAAGATTCCATTACTTCGAGCTTTATCTGCCATCGATGAAGCGGCTACCGAGGTTTGTAAATATTTTGATAAAAATGTAAAAAAAGTAACTGCGACCTTAGGTTGGGAACAAGAATACTTTTTGATTGATAAAGCCTTAGCAGAATCTCGCCCGGACATCATGATGACCGGAAGAACGCTTTTAGGACACACCTCTGCCAAAGGGCAACAGTTAGACGATCATTATTTTGGAGCTATTCCTACACGTGCACTTGTGTATATGAGAGACTTGGAGCAGGAGTGTATGTTGCTTGGCATTCCGGTGAAAACACGTCACAATGAAGTAGCGCCAAACCAGTTCGAATTTGCGCCTATTTTCGAAGAAACCAATTTGGCAGTTGATCACAATTGCTTATTGATGGATGTGATGCAAAAGGTTGCCGAAAGACATTATTTTAAAGTTTTGTTACACGAAAAACCTTTTAAAGGTGTAAATGGTTCGGGTAAACACAACAACTGGTCTCTTGCTACCGACACGGGTATCAATTTGTTGAGTCCAAGTAAAACGCCGATGACCAATTTGCAGTTTTTAACTTTCTTCATCAATACGATCAAGGCGGTTAATGACTATGAATCGTTGTTAAGATCGTCAATTGCTACGGCTAGTAATGATCATCGATTGGGAGCAAATGAGGCTCCACCAGCAATAATATCTGTTTTTATTGGTCAGCAATTAACCAAGGTTTTGGACGAATTGAAAGAGGTGACCAAAGGAAAATTGTCTCCTGAAGAAAAGACAGATTTGAAATTGAATGTAGTTGGTAAAATTCCAGAGGTGATTTTGGATAATACAGATAGAAATAGAACGTCACCATTTGCATTTACAGGGAATAAATTTGAATTTCGTGCCGTTGGATCGTCTGCAAATTGTTCTAATGCAATGACCACGCTAAATACGATGGTGGCAAAACAATTAAAGGATTTTAAAATCGAAGTAGATTCATTAATCGATGCCAAAGCCATGAAAAAAGATGACGCCATCTTTAATGTCTTGCGTGAATACATCAAAAAATTAAAGAAGATTCTTTTTGAAGGCGATGGTTATAGCCAAGCTTGGGAAGAGGAAGCTGCAAAAAGAGGGTTGAGTAATTTTAAAACAACTCCCGAAGCTTTAAAAGCTAGGATTTCAAAACAGGCAATGGAATTGTTTTCGGAAATGGGAATCATGAACCAAATCGAACTTGAAGCGCGTTACGAAATAGAGTTGGAAGAATATGCTAAAAAAATTCAGATCGAAGGTCGTGTTTTAGGTGATATCGCTACGAATCATGTGATTCCGACTGCTATTCGATATCAAAATACGTTGATCGAAAATGTCAAAGGATTAAAAGATATTTTTGGAGCAGAATTTGAATCGATTGCCAAGGAGCAAATTATATTGATAAAAACCATTTCGAAACATATCGAAGGAATTAATTCGAAAGTAGGTGAAATGACCGAAGAGAGAAAATCGGCGAATGGTTTGAAAGATGCGCAATTAATAGCTGAAGCTTACTGCGAAAAAGTGAAACCCTATTTTGATGTGATTCGTGAGCACTGTGATAAATTAGAACTTTTGGTTGATAATGAATTGTGGACCTTAACAAAATATAGAGAATTATTGCTTACTAAATAGCGTATTGTTTTTAAATCAAAAATGCTTGTCAATAATGTATTGACAAGCATTTTTTTTTGTTTTTAAAAATCAAAAGTTTTTTTGACTAAAAAAGGAAAATAAACGTGGTACAGTTTAAAGTTTGAATGAAACAATCCCGTAATCCATTGGGATTATTTGACCAGACATTGATTGTGCTTGGTCTGAAATTAAGAAGTTGGCCATCGACGCAACTTCTTCAGTGTTTAAGTACCCTTTCATCGGGTGACGTTCGATCATGTTTTCTTTCATGCGATCGTTGCGTAATATAGTTGAGGCAAGGCTTGTATCTGTGATTGTAGGCGCAATTCCGTTCACGCGAATCGTTGGCGCTAATTCTGCTCCCAATGATTTTACCAATCCTTCAATTGCAGCTTTAGACGCAGCAACACTAGCGTGATAAGGCATACCTAGTTTTACAGCAACAGTACTAAATAATAATATGGATGGCTTATTGCCTTTTTTGAGCGCTGGTAAGTATTTTTGAATGGCTTTTACAGCACCAATTACGTTGACTTCAAAATCATGTCTAAAATCGTCTAGACTTAAACTACTAATCGGTTTTAGATTAATAGTTCCTGGGCAATAAATAAGGGTGTCGATACTATCTATTTCAGGTAATTCATCGGTACTAATGTCTATAGTATGGTGCGTTAAATTAGTATGAGTAACCTCTGGCGCGGTTCTACTTAGATTGATGATTGTATTGGTATCGATTTGTTGTTCTAGAATCGCTTTTCCTATTCCTTTACTTCCTCCAATTATTAGGATGTTTTTCATCTTTTTGATATTTTATTTAAGGTAATCTGTCTTTGTCTACTGCATTTAAATCGGCCTTCCATAAAGGTTCTTAATTTGGCATGCTTGGTTTTACGTCCTTGTACACGTGCTCTCCAGCGCTTAAAGCTAGACGGCTTCAATTCTTGGCGCATGTGGTTGATTACTTCCTGCTCTTTTAATCCAAATTGCATAAAAATGGCTTCAAAAGTAGTTCTGTCTTCCCACGCCATTTCGATTATGCGGTCACTTTCTAATGGAGTTAATTCAATACTCATCGTGCTAAAGTTTTATATTGGTTAACATTGATTTTTGATTTTAAATCGAATAGTAAATTGTACAATCCGAAAAAGGTGCGGTTCATATAAATGAAATGTTTAGATCCGCGACTACCATTCATTTTTTTCAAATTGGTATCTTTTGCAAAACGTTCTCCCAATTGAGCAATTTTTCCGAAAAATATTCCATCCGAAAAATCAAAAGTCTCTCCCTGAAAAGGTTCTGTGAATAAAGACAGAAGGTCATAAAACATTTTAGTGAAATATTCTTTCTCTTCTTTAGTATCTTCGGGTTTAATGATTTCTAATAAAGTTAGTTTAGCTTCAAAAATTACGGGATCGTTAATTATTTTAGGATCGACCAATTCAAAGTACGGAGTGTAAAACGAATCTGGAATAATTTTCATGCAACCAAAATCAAGTGCAATAAGTTTATTCTCTTTACTGATAAGAAAATTTCCAGGATGCGGATCAGCATGTACTTTTTTAAGAATATGCAATTGAAACATATAAAAATCCCATAATGCCTGTCCAACTTGATTAGCAACTTCAGGGTTGGTGTTTTTAAATTCAGATACATGAACGCCGTCCATCCAATCCATTGTCAAAATTTTATCCGTAGAATATTCAGGATAATATTGTGGCATGATCAAATTTGGTATGTGGCTGCAAGCAGCTTCAACCTCTTGACTTTGTTTGAGTTCTAACTTATAGTCCGTTTCTTCGATTAATTTATCTTCAACTTCTTTAAAGTACTTATCAGAATCTTTTCCTTGTAAGTTAAACATTCGAATCGCTACAGGTTTTACCATTGCCAAATCAGAAGAGATGCTGTTGGCAACCCCGGGATATTGGATTTTCACGGCCAATTTTTTACCATTTTTGGTAGCTTGATGCACTTGACCAATACTTGCAGCGTTTACAGAATTGGCATTGAAATCATCAAATATTTCATTGGGATTTTTACCTAAACTATTTTTAAACGTTTTTAAAACTAAGGGTGCAGAGAGTGGTGGCACAGAAAATTGAGACAAAGAGAATTTTTCTACATAAGCTTGCGGTAAAAAATTCTTGTCCATGCTCAACATTTGAGCTACTTTCAAGGCACTTCCTTTTAGATCTTTTAGTCCGTCATAAATGTCTGCCGCGTTACTTTCGTTCAATTTATCTTTCGTCAAATCAGAATTAACGATTTTTTCTCCGTAGTATTTTATGTAGTTCACGCCAATTTTTGCTCCAGTTTGGACCAGTTTTGTAGCGCGTTCAATTTTTGATGTGGGGATGCTGTCTAGTGTCTTCATTACATTTTTTGTGTTTTTTCTTTAAAAAGAAATTTGCCAAAATCTATCAAACTATCAAGTGGTGCAACGTTTATAAGTTCAAAGCTTAGTTTCACCGATTTTTCGATATAAATATCTGTCTTTTCAAAAGCTGCTGAATCATCGTCCATCCAAAATTTCATCGTAAATAGAAACTGAATCCAGGCACTTTCTTGCAATCCTTTCAATTGAATTTTTTGAATTTTTTCTTGTTTAAGTAAATAATTATCATCTAAAATTTCGCCGAAATAATTTTTAAAGTCTGTGCGTAGCGGTGCCAATTGTGACATGTTTTTCAACATGTTCTTGTGTTCTTTCAAAGTAAGAAGCACGTAAGAACGGTTCATTGTCAACATTTCGAAAAATGTAAAATAAAAACTTAACAATTTGTTTTTAGTTTCATATTCGTGGTAGGCTGGGTCTTTTGCAATTAAATCAACAGTTTTAGAGAAAAACAAACCGAAAATAGCTTTGTCAACAGCTTCTAGGGTTCCGAATTCTTTATAAAAGTCAGCTTCGGTGATATGGTTTGCCTTCGCAAAGAGATAAACTGAATCTGGTTTTTTGCTGTTTTCTAAAGTGTAATCCATATACATGGAAATAATTCCTTCTCTGTCTGTTGTACTATTTTGAGTTGTCATAACAATAAATGTTTAATTGATGATGTAAAGATAGGTAATGTTTAACTATTAATCAAAAAGGTTAAACAAAATATTTGTTAATATTTTTATCTAAGTTGTTTTGCTCCTTAAAGATACAATCTAATTTTGTGATAGCTGCTGAATAAACTTACTTAATATCAATTTATTTTTTGTTGTACTTTGCTACGCTATAGCTTATATTTGTTACAGATATAAGGTAGAAAGTTGTGATGAAAAAAGAAGAGTACAAAATATATATTGTAGGTGCGGGAATTAGCGGACTTATAGCTGCGAGAGTTCTGGAGGAAAATGGTTTTTGTCCCACTATTATTGAAGCTACCGATCAAGTAGGAGGTCGTGTAAAGACGGATACTATAGACGGATATCAATTAGACCACGGTTTTCAGGTGCTATTGACAGCATATCCTGCAGTTCAAAAATATTTAAACAGTGCCGATTTAGATTTGCAGTATTTGTTGCCTGGTGCAACTATTTTTAAAAATGGTGTACAGAAAACACTTGGTGATCCCTTGCGTGCCATTTCGTTATTGTTTCCAACGCTTTTTTCAGGAATTGGCTCGCTTTCGGATAAGATTAAAATTCTGAAACTGAATTTACTACTAAAGAAGACTAATTTAGACGTGATTTTTGCTAAGCCAGAGAAAACTACTTTGCAATATTTAAAAGATTTTGGTTTTTCAGACGAAATTATAACTACGTTTTTTAAACCTTTTTTTGCAGGCATCTTTTTAGAACCATCGCTACAAACCTCTAGTCGAATGTTTGAATTTGTATATAAAATGTTTGGCGAAGGTTCGGCTGCGCTACCCAAAGCGGGTATGGAGGTTATCCCAATTCAAATAAAAGCTAATTTGAAGCAGACTGCTTTCCTTTTTAATACCAAAGTTTCTTCTGTACAAGATGGAAAAATAACACTTGAAAATGGAGAAGTATTAAATAGTGACTATGTGATACTTGCAACAGAGAAAAACGATTTAATCAAAAATGATCTCGATAATAAAGTAGATTGGAAATCCTGTGAAACATTTTATTTTGTAACAGAAAAAGCGGTTTTATCCAGACCTATTATTGGTTTAGTAGCTGACAAAGACGCTTTGGTAAATAATATTTTTTACCACACTAGTGTCGCTACAAAATCCTCTGGAGCCAAAGATTTGTTATCTGTAACGGTGGTAAAAGATCATGGTTTAACATCAGAAAATTTAAGAATTCAAGTAGAAGAAGAACTCAAACAATACTGTGGTATTAATGATTTACGATTTATAAAACAATATTCGATCATAAAAGCATTACCAAATTTAGAAAACTTGAAATACGAGATGGAGCCTTTAGAAACAATGTTGTCAAAAGGAATTTTTGTCGCTGGCGATACGTTATTGAATGGTTCGTTAAATGCTGCAATGATTTCAGGCGAAAGAGCAGCGTTAGGAGTTGTACAAGCGATTTTAAACGATGTTAATGAGTTGTAATTTATAGATCGAAAAATTCTTGTACCTGTTAATAAGGAAGGATTGAAGAATTTTAACTAGTTCAGGATCCTATTTTCTTATCAATATTAGGTACAATTGTTAATAATCTCAATTATAAATAGTCTTTCTGTAGAAGCATATGCTAATTCTACAATAAAAAATCTATAAATTTTTTTATCTTTGCGCACGCAAACAAGTTGGTCAAAACCATTTACACAACAACAATTCATGAGTTCAGATACTTCAAAAAGATATGCCCTTCGTGGGGTTTCAGCGTCCAAAGAAGATGTTCATAACGCGATAAAAAACATAGATAAAGGATTATTTCCACAAGCATTTTGCAAAATTGTACCTGATTATTTGACTCAGGACGAGAATTATTGCTTGATTATGCATGCCGATGGAGCAGGAACAAAATCCTCTTTAGCGTATATGTATTGGAAAGAAACTGGTGATTTATCGGTATGGAAAGGGATTGCTCAAGATGCCTTGATCATGAATATTGACGATTTATTGTGTGTTGGGGCAACTGATAATATTTTGCTTTCGTCAACAATTGGTCGAAATAAAAATTTGATTCCAGCTGAAGTTATTTCTGCTATTATCAATGGAACCGAAGAATTAATTAAAGAATTAGATTCTTTTGGCGTAACCATACATTCTACTGGTGGAGAAACTGCCGATGTGGGTGATATCGTTCGTACTATAATTGTAGACTCTACGGTTACAGCGCGCATGCCACGTAGCAAAGTTATTGACAATGCCAATATCAAAGCAGGTGATGTTATTGTAGGTTTGGCTTCATTCGGTCAAGCTTCTTATGAAAAAGGATACAATGGTGGAATGGGTAGTAACGGCTTAACGTCTGCTCGTCATGATGTTTTTGAAAAATATTTGGCTACAAAATACCCAGAAAGTTTTGACGCTGCTGTTCCAGATGATTTAATTTATTCAGGACAAGTGAAATTGACCGATGCGGTGGAGAATTCTCCCATCGATGCAGGACAATTGGTGCTTTCGCCAACACGTACCTATGCACCGATTATTAAAACTATTTTAGATAAATACAATTCAGAGGATATTCACGGAATGGTGCACTGTAGTGGTGGAGCGCAAACGAAAATCTTGCATTTTGTGAATGATTTGCATATTATAAAGGATAATTTGTTTCCAGTACCACCATTATTTCAATTGATTCAGGAGCAATCCAAAACCGATTGGAAAGAGATGTACCAAGTATTTAACTGCGGTCACCGTATGGAAATTTACGTTCCCGAAGCAGTAGCGCAAGATATAATTGCAATTTCAAAATCGTTCAATGTTGTAGCTCAAATCGTAGGTAGAGTAGAGGCAGCTGATACTAAGAAATTAACAATTACCAGCGAATACGGTACTTTCGAGTATTAAAAGATAGTTTCTAAGATTCTAAGTGGCTAAGTAACTTAGAATCTTGGCAACTTAGAACCTTAGCAACTTAAAAAATATGTACGAACTCGTTTTTTGGCAATATCAAGAAGAAATATATCTCAATCATCAACTGGTTTATGAAGCTCTAGTTGACGGCGAAGCTGTCGAAGGATTAGAAGTGCTTCCGATCCAAGTAATTCGCAATAGAATTAGTTCCGTTTTCTCAGATTGGGAAAAAGTAGATGAAGACAGTTGGCAAAACCCAAAAGGGAAAGGTGCTTTTCAAGTAAAATCGACTCCAGAAAGTATCTCTATTGACTGCTACGGTACGCAAGGAAAAACCATGGATAAACTAGTAAGTATTATGGAAGAGTTTAAATGTCCGTTGTTTGATCCACAAATTCCAGCTCGTTATGATGAGTTTTACGAAGACGAAGACGAATAGTAACCTAAATTAGGTTCTTACTATAAAAATATTTTTATAAATCTAGAAGATCAAGTTATTTTGGTCTTCTATTTTTTTTTACTGATGTCGCAGTTCTGACTCAGTGGTCAACGGCATTTTAATAGAATAAAAAGATGAACGATAATCAAGAGCAGCTTATCAAATTGGCGCACACCAAAATGCCTTTTGGTAAATATGAAGGTCGGTTTTTAATCGATTTGCCCGAGTTTTATGTGGTTTGGTACCACAATAAGGGTTTTCCAAAGGGGGAGTTGGGACAACAACTAGCGCTTATTTATGAATTAAAACTAAATGGTTTAGAAGATTTAATTCGAAATATAAAAAAAAGGTATCCTAAACCTCGCTAAAACCTATTGTAAATCATCAATTTGTAGTAAAAACAAACGGTCTGCAAGAGGTTTAATTTTATGAATTATCTCTTTTTTAAATTAGTATAATCCCAATATATAATCGTATTTTTGCATCGTTTTTTAGACAATTATACACAAATCATAACATAATGAATCAAACGAAATATATTTTTGTTACCGGTGGTGTGACTTCTTCTTTAGGAAAAGGAATTATCGCAGCATCATTAGCAAAATTGTTACAAGCAAGAGGATATAGAACAACTATTCAAAAGTTTGACCCGTATTTGAACGTGGATCCAGGGACATTAAACCCATATGAGCACGGAGAATGTTATGTGACTGATGATGGTGCAGAAACAGATTTGGATTTGGGACACTATGAGCGTTTCTTGAACGTTCCTACATCTCAGGCTAATAACGTTACTACAGGTAGAATTTATCTTTCGGTTATTGAAAAAGAGAGAAGAGGAGAGTTTCTAGGAAAAACAGTTCAAGTTGTTCCTCATATTACCAACGAAATCAAAGATAGAATGCAATTGCTTGGTAAGTCAGGTGATTATGATATTGTGATTACAGAAATTGGTGGTACCGTTGGGGATATTGAATCCTTACCTTATATAGAGTCTGTTCGTCAACTTGTTTGGGATATGGGCGAGAACAACGCAATTGTTATTCACTTAACCTTAGTTCCTTATTTGGCTGCTGCAGGGGAATTGAAAACAAAACCAACACAACACTCTGTAAAAACATTGATGGAAAGCGGAATCAAAGCTGATATCTTGGTTTGTAGAACAGAGCATGAAATCTCTGATGAGATCAGAAACAAATTGGCTTTGTTTTGCAATGTAAAAAGAGAAGCGGTTATTCAATCTATTGATGCTTCTACTATATATGAAGTCCCAAATTTAATGCTTGAAGAAGGATTGGATATTGTGGCTTTGAAAAAACTAGATTTACCTAAAAAAGCGGCTCCAGATTTAAAAACATGGAACACTTTCTTAAAAAGAATAAAAAATCCAAAACACACCATTAATATTGGTTTGATCGGGAAGTATGTAGAAATGCAAGATTGTTACAAATCAATTTTGGAAGCGTTTATACATGCAGGTGCTGCAAATGAAACTAAAGTAAATGTGGTTTCTATCCACTCAGAATATATTGACGAACATAATATCGCTGAAAAATTTGCAGGCTTAGATGGTATTCTTGTTGCGCCAGGTTTTGGTGAAAGAGGTATCGAAGGAAAGATCGCTGCTGTGCGTTATGCCCGTGAAAATGATATGCCGTTTTTCGGAATTTGTTTGGGTATGCAAATGTCAGTTATTGAATATTCTCGAAATGTATTGGGATTGAAAGATGCCAATTCTACAGAGATGAATCCAGAAACTACAAATGCAGTAGTGAATTTGATGGAAAGTCAGAAAAACGTAACCGAAAAAGGGGGTACAATGCGTCTAGGTGCATGGAAATGTGAAATCAAACCAGATACTTTGGCTTACAAGATATATGGACAAACTGCTATATCTGAGCGTCACCGTCACCGTTATGAATTTAATAACGAGTATTTGGATGCGCTTGAAGGTGCAGGTTTGAAAGCATCGGGAGTAAATCCTGATACTGGATTGGTAGAAATTGTCGAAATTGAAAACCACCCATTCTTTATCGGTGTGCAATACCACCCAGAATACAAAAGTACGGTTGTGAATCCACACCCACTTTTTGTGAATTTCGTATCGGCAGCAGTACAATCAAAAAAGAAATAATGACCAAAACTTCCGTTTCTATTATTGGAAACGGAATTTTTATATTTTAAACATTTTTAAAAATTATAATGGAAGAAAAAAAATTTGACCCCAATTCGTTAATCGGTTTTATATTGATATTTGGTATTTTAATTTGGATTATGTACCAAAATAAACCAAATGAAGCCGAAATCGCTGCCGAAAAAGCACAAAAAGAGTTGGTTACCAAGCAAGCAGTAAAGACTAAAGAAGTAGCCAAAACCATTACATTGGCGGCTGCTGCACCTGGAGATACTTTGCAAATGGCAAAACTACAAAAGTCTTTAGGTGGATTTGCTTATTCAGCAACACTTCCTTCAGCAAACGAGTCTTTTACTACTATCGAAAATAAATTGGTTACACTTAAAATCGCTAACAAAGGTGGTTATATTGTAGAAGCCTCTTTAAAAGATTTCACTAGATTTTCAAAAGATTCTGGTCAATTGGTAGAATTGATTAAGGATAACAATTCGAATTTAAATATTCAATTGCAAACCAAAGACAATCATACTTTAAACACCAAAGATTTGTTTTTTGAGCCTACTCTAACCAAAAATGGAGAAGATCAAATTCTTTCTATGCGTTTAAAATCAGCAGACAATGCGTATTTAGAATTTAAATATGTATTGAAAGCAGATAACTACATGTTGGATTTCGAAATTCAATCACAAGGATTAAATAATACTTTGGTTAGTAATAAGCCATTGAACTTGGAGTGGGATTTGAAAACCTATGCTAATGAAAAAAGTATTACCTATGAAAACCGTTATGCCGAAATGTATTTTGAGTACGAAGATGGTAAAACAGATTATTTAGGTCAAGGAACTGACAAAACAGATAATCCAGAAAAGGTTTCTTATATCGCTTTCAAACAACACTTTTTCTCTTCTATCTTAATAAGTGACGAACCTTTTGCTTCTGCAGAATTGTATTCGAATAACTTAGTAAAAGACCAAGAAGTTGATACTATTTTCACCAAACAATTTAAGGCTACTGTACCATTGGCTTTCAAAAACGGTGAAATAGATCAGAAAATGAATTGGTACTTTGGTCCAACGGATTATACCTTATTAAAATCATACGACAAAAACCTTGAGGCTATCGTGCCATTGGGTTGGGGGATATTTGGTTTTATCAACCGTCACGCATTCATTCCTTTATACGGGTTCTTGAGCGCTTTCATGGAGCACGGATGGGCAATTATCTTGTTTACAATCTTAATCAAATTATTAATGTCTCCGGTTACATATAAATCGTTTTTGTCACAAGCAAAAATGAAAGTATTGAAGCCAGAAATTGCAGAATTGGGTGAGAAATACAGTAAAGACCCAATGAAGAAACAGCAAGAAACAATGAAGTTATACAACAAAGCCGGGGTCAATCCTATGGCAGGTTGTATACCTGGATTACTGCAAATGCCAGTATTCTATGCCTTGTTTCAATTCTTCCCGTCAGCTATTGGGTTAAGACAAAAACCATTTTTATGGGCAAAAGATTTGTCTTCATTCGATTCTGTTTACGAGTTACCATTCCATATTCCAGCGTACGGAAATCACATTAGTTTGTTCCCGATTTTAGCTTCTATCGCTATTTTCTTTTATATGAAATTAACAACAGGAGACCAACAAATGGCTACTCCAACGCAAGAAGGAATGCCGGATATGGCCAAAATGATGAAAATCATGATTTACGTATCGCCATTGATGATGTTGTTTTTCTTTAACAGTTATGCATCAGGATTGAGTTTGTACTATTTTATTTCCAACCTAATCTCTATCGGATTGTTATTGGTGATTAAGAATTACATTGTGGACGAAGATAAAATTCACGCTCAAATTCAAGAAAACAAAAAGAAAGAGCCTAAGAAACCAGGTAAGTTCCAACAAAAATTACAAGAAGTAATGGAACAGCAAGAAGCTGCCAAGGCACAACAAAAAAAGAAATAATACAATCAAAAAAATCTCGTTCATTCGGGATTTTTTTGTTTTAGGGTGTGAAATAATTAATTTTAAGTTGCGTTATAAAGGGATGCATTTAGGGTGTCATCCAATTGGATGATCTCTTTTTTTATTAGGTCTAGGAAGTAGTTTTTCCCGTAGTTTCCGGATGTGCTTTCCTATTCCAGTGAAAAATAATTTTTTTCAATCCTGACTACTTTATATATCAGTGGCAAATAAGTTGTTATCAATACTATTTTATTATAAATTAGAAGTTATATATTTTCAATGCGAAAACCAATGAAAACAGTACAGAGAATTATTTTTTTATTTTTAATCGTAAATTTAAGTGTTAATGCACAAAACAACAATAAGTTAGATTCCAACGGAAAGAAAGACGGTTTGTGGAAGGGGTTTTACCAAGATTCAAAACGTCCTAAGTACGAAGGTACGTTTGCACATGGGCAAGAAGTAGGTTTGTTCCAATTTTTTGATGATACAAAAGTCGGTTCTGTTATTGCGACTCGTGATTTTAGTGCTGGTGACGGAAGCGCATACACCATATTTTACGATCAATCGAAAAATAAGGTGAGTGAAGGACGTGTTGTAAATAAACAATTTGAAGGATTATGGAAATATTACCACCAAGAATCAGCAGTGGTAATGACAACCGAAAACTACAAAAACGGAAAATTGAACGGCTTAAGAACTGTCTACTACTTAAGTGGAAAAGTGGCAGAAGAAACCCATTATAAAGATGGTTTAAAAGAAGGCCCATATAAAAAATATTCTGAGAATGATATTATTCTAGAATCGGCTTCGTTCAAAGCAGATCAGTACGACGGTGAAGCTATTTACAAGGAAGCTGATGGAAAAGTAGTCTCTCATGGAAAATTTTTAAACGGTAAAAAAGTGGGTATCTGGAAATTTTTCGAAAATGGAAAACTGCAAAAAGAAACTAATATGAGTGCACCATTGAATACAAATAAGGTCAAAGCTAAATAGATAAAGATTAAATATCTCAATTTTAATACTCTATCTATTTCATTTAACCCACTTATAATCACTGATATTCACGCCTACAAAACAGTCGTCCATGCAGTTTTTGGGAGTGTAACCGCATACATTCAAAAGTCCAGATGGCAAGGTGGTGAAAGTGATACTATTATTAGTTTCGTCCACTTTTAGATAATTAGTAGCGCACAAAGTATATATTTCGTCAATTGTAATGGTAGGAGCACCTTCCGTATGAGTTCCTAAGTTCTTTTCGTCTTCAAGATAGTATAAAGTAATAGTTTTGGTTCTTGAAGGTGAGTTGTCGATAGAGAATGATTCGTATTCCCTCGCTGTTACAATACCATTTTTAACGGTTAGTTGGGTTGTGTTACCATTTCCTGTAAAGGAGGTGAAATTGCTTTTGTAGGTATATGAATTTCCGTTTACCGCTTTTAATTCTGTCCACTTTGCTAAACTTTTACTGTAGTTCATCTCATTTGAGGGTTCTTGATCAATTGTTGAATTAGAACAAGAAGTAAGTAATCCCAATAGTGCAATACTAGCTATTATTTTTTTCATGGTAGAGGTTATTTTTATAATAGAGAATTTAATACGGAAAGGTTGCGTAGGTTTTTTACAATTTTATAAAAAAAATCTAGCTGTGTAATCAAGACTAAAGCTATCGGTCACTAAAGTTGTAGCTTTTCTATAATTTGAGACTAAAATAAGGTTTATTTTTAAAACGATTGTTTTAGTTCTATAGAAATAAATGTAATTTTTGAAGGCTTGGAATTAACAATAGTTAAACAAGATAACCATAAAAACATTGTATCTTTGCACCCTCATAAAAAATGCAGGAAATAATGAAACGTGTCGTAGTAGGTCTATCTGGAGGAGTTGATTCAAGTGTTGCAGCCTATCTTTTGCAGCAGCAAGGATATGAAGTAATTGGATTGTTCATGAAAAATTGGCACGACGATTCTGTTACCATTTCCAATGATTGCCCATGGTTGGAAGATAGTAATGATGCTCTGTTAGTAGCTGAAAAATTAGGTATTCCTTTCCAGACCGTAGATTTAAGCGAAGAATACAAAGAAAAAATTGTGGACTATATGTTCAACGAATACGAAAAAGGACGCACTCCAAATCCTGACGTACTTTGTAATCGCGAAATTAAATTTGACGTTTTTATGAAAATTGCAATGAGTCTTGGTGCTGATTATGTAGCAACAGGACATTATTGTCGTAAGTCTGAAATCGAGGTTAATGGCGAAACTGTTTACCAATTGCAAGCGGGAGCAGACAACAATAAAGATCAGTCTTATTTTCTTTGTCAATTATCACAACAGCAATTGGCAAAAGCTTTGTTTCCGATTGGTGAGTTGACCAAACCTGAGGTGCGCGAAATTGCGGCTGAAATGGAGCTAGTAACCGCTGAGAAAAAAGATTCGCAAGGACTTTGTTTTATTGGTAAAGTACGGCTTCCTGAGTTTTTACAACAAAAATTACAACCAAAAGACGGTGTTATAGTTCAAATTGACGCTGCCGATCCTATTTATAACCAAGATACTACAGAGGTTGGTTCTCCAGAAGAGGAGTTAATCAGTTCTTCAAACAAAACTTTATACAGTCCAACTATGGGTAAAGTGGTTGGAAAACACCAAGGTGCACATTATTTTACTGTGGGCCAACGTAAAGGTTTGAATGTTGGTGGAACAAAGGAAGCACTGTTTGTAATTGCTACAGATGTAGATACAAACACAATTTATACCGGAATGGGAGCACAGCATCCAGGTTTGTTCCGTTCTGCTTTGTTTGTAGAACAATCAGAGGTACACTGGATTCGCGAAGATTTACGTTTACACAACGGACAAACACGTGAGGTAATGGCACGCATTCGATACAGACAGCCACTTCAAAAAGCCACCCTACATCAATTAGAAAACGGAATGTACATCTCTTTTGACGAACCACAATCGGCAATTACCGAAGGGCAATTTGTAGCTTGGCATGAAGGGGAAGAGTTGTTAGGATCTGGTGTTATATCCTAAATATTTTTCATAAACTTGAAAAAATAATAATATTCTTTTAACGATGCATTTAAAAAGGCGAAGTTTAATGTTAATTTACTATATTTGATGTTACACTTTGTTTTTTTAAATTGAATAGATTATTCTCCATACTACTGCTTCTCACTTCGTTGAGCGCTCTTTGTCAAGAAGATGCGTGGGTATACTTTAATGCCAAATCAAATGAGCAAGGGTATTACAACGCTCCTCTTACGATGCTTTCCCAAAGGGCTATTGAGAGACGTCAAAACCAAAATATTTCCTTAGATTTCAAAGATATTCCAGTCACTCCTGCTTATATCACACAAGTAAAATCAAGTCCTGGTATTACGGTAATGGCCAAGTCAAAATGGATGAATGCCTTGCACATACAAGGAAATTTTGCAGCGGTCAAGGCATTAACTAGTTTGTCTTTTGTTTCGAAAGTGATTTTTGCTAATAAAGCATTGAATACGTCAACTGCTACAACAAAAACAGCAAAAACCGTTAAGCAAAAATCAATAGAGGTTAGTACACAGTCCAATATTAACTTCGCTTATGGTAATTCTGATAATCAAATAAAAATGCTCAATGGTGACTACTTGCACCAACAAAATTATACAGGAAACGGAAAGATAATTGCAATTATTGATGCGGGTTTTCCTGGGGTAAATACGGCCCAACCTTTCAAACGATTGCGTGATAACAACAAGATAATTGGTGGCTACAATTTTGTAGGTCGAAGCACAAATTTTTATGCAGGTGATCATCATGGTACCTATGTATTGTCAAGCATGGGAGGTTACAAAGAGAATGCCTTGGTAGGCACGGCGCCAGATGCTTCCTATTGTTTGTTCATTACAGAAGATAACTCGCAAGAAAGTCCAGTGGAACAATCCTATTGGGTAGAGGCCGCTGAAATGGCAGATAGTTTAGGTGTTGATATTATAAATTCTTCTTTGGGGTATTTGAATGGTCATACCAATCCAAATTACGACCTCACTTATGCAGATATGACGGGTGACGCTACCTTCATTTCCAAAGGAGCCAATGTGGCATCTTCTAGAGGAATGGTAGTGGTAGTTTCTGCAGGGAATGAAGGAAATGAATCAGAGCCGCATATTGGTGCTCCTGCAGATGCTTTTGGAGTACTTTCTGTAGGTGCAGTTACAGCCTCTCGTGCACGAGCGACCTTTAGTTCGATTGGTCCATCTTTTGACGGACGAATAAAACCTGATGTCATGGCCCAAGGGCAAGCTGATGTGTTAGCAGATGAATTTGGAAACATAATTTCGGCAAGCGGAACCTCATTTTCGGGTCCTATCATGGCCGGTATGGTAGCGTGTATTTGGCAAGCGTTTCCCAATAAAACCAGTCAACAAATCAAAGACTTAATACTACAATCCTCTGATAAATTCGCAAGCCCAAATTCTGAATACGGTTACGGAATTCCAAATTTCAACCTGGCATTAGGTATCCAACTTCCTGATCCATTTGCAGATGCGGAGACTGAAAAAGAAGTTGCAGTATATCCTAATCCTACGGCCAGCTCGGTTCGTATTTCTTTTCCAGAATCGATGAAAGCGGGTTCAATAATTTTTTATTCATCTGTTGGAGCCAAGGTTTTAGAAAAAGATAATTTAGTTTCTGATCAATCCGTTTCACTAGAATCTCTAGCAGCAGGAACCTATTTGTATAAAATTGAATTTGACACCTATTCGAAAACGGGTAAGATTGTCAAATTATAATTTCGTTTTTAATGAATAGAGTAACAGCCCTTTTCAAGATTCAGTATCCCATAATTCAAGCTGGTATGGTTTGGGTTAGTGGCTACAAATTGGCAAGTGCTGTGAGTAACGCAGGTGGTTTAGGAATAATCGGTGCCGGTTCTATGTATCCAAATGTCTTGCGAGAGCACATTCAAAAATGTAAAAAAGCAACAACTAAGCCCTTTGCTGTCAATGTACCTTTGTTATATCCTGATCTTGAAGAACTTTTTAAAATCATTATAGAAGAGCAGGTTCCAATAGTTTTTACCTCTGCAGGTAATCCGAAAACGTGGACTGCAATGCTCAAAAAAAACGGAATAACGGTGGTTCATGTGGTGAGCAGTTTAGCATTTGCTTTGAAAGCGCAATTGGCAGGTGTCGATGCTGTTGTTGCCGAAGGCTTTGAAGCCGGAGGACATAACGGGCGAGATGAAACTACAACATTTACCCTAATTCCGTTAGTTAGCAAAGAACTTACTATTCCGTTGATCGCGGCAGGCGGAATTGCAACTGGTCGCGGTATGTTAGCGGCTTTTGCTTTGGGAGCAGAGGCGGTCCAAATTGGTAGCGCTTTTGTTACTGCAACCGAATCGTCAGCGCATCAAAATTTTAAAGAGCTAGTGGTTGCCAGTACAGAAGGACAAACTGAACTCACACTCAAGGAACTTACACCCGTACGATTGTTGAAAAATAAATTTTACGAATCGCTACAAAACGTCTACAAAAACAATCCAACTGCTCAAGAATTGAAAGATGTATTGGGCAGAGGTAGAGCCAAAAAAGGAATGTTTGAAGGGGATTTGGACGAAGGAGAACTAGAGATAGGTCAGGTTGCCGCTTTAATTGACGAAGTAAAGCCAGCCGCAGCAATTATAGCATCACTACTTAAAGAATACGAACAAGCAAGAATAGAACTTCAAAATAATAGTTTCCTATAATGAATAAAAAATCCATTTTTAAAGTAATTTGTTTACTCTTTTTCTTCACAATCGCTACACATAAATCGTTTGGTCAGTCGTATAAGTTTACTACCTCTGGCGTTAGTGTTTTAGAAAAAAATGAAAGAGGAAAGTGGGGAGAATGGTCCAATTTAGAACTCGTAAATTTGGTTGTTAACTTAGATACCACCAAAAAGCGAATCGTTGTTTATTCACGAATCATCCAAGTGTATGACATTGTCACTTTTGTACCCGTAGAAGAAAATGCTACTGACATTGTTTACTCTTTCGTTTGCAGAAATATCGATGGAGAGGAATGTACACTGTCTATTATCACTCGCAAAAATCAAGACAATCGCAAACAGTTATACATTAATTATGGCGATCGCATAATTCTTTATAATATTTTCAACGCTTAAAGTTTAATTAAATAATTTGGGCGTGCCCCTCAGTTTGCTTCGTTATTCTTCCTCGCAACTTCGGGTCGGGCTTTCAGCTATATCTTTTTTGTCTCAAAAAAAGAGACAAAAAAGGATGCCGCTTCAATCCCTCCCGCAAATAGCATACCGTTCAAATTTTGTTGAAAAAAAAAATTAATTTAAAAATGAAGAACTTACTTTTATTATTAACTGTTTTAATTTTTGGTAGATCCTTTGGCCAAACTCCTGAATTTGTCATTTCAACAGCTGATATAACACACTATTGGCAAGCCTACGACAGTCTTCAAAAAGCCACCGATAGAGTAAAACAGTTACGTTTTGTTCAAGAAATATATTTAGACCAAGCAACAATAGGCGAAAAACATTTTATGGTGTCTAGAAATCATAGTGCTGAATTGCTTTTAGATAATATTTTGAATTATCCTAAATTTTGGATTTCGCTTAGATCGTTTACTACGGAGATTCAAGGAAGAAAGAAGGAGATTGAAACGGCTATGCTTCGGTTTGCAAGCTTATATCCAAGCTTTAAACAACCGGATGTTTATTTTACAATTGGTTGTTTAAATTCTGGTGGCACAACAAAAAATTCTGAAATATTGATAGGTGCAGAAATTGCATGCGCAACTTCTGCTGTAGATGCTTCAGAACTAAATCCTTGGCTTCAATCAATGTTTAGTGCAAATGGTGATATCGTAAGTTTGGTGGCTCATGAAGCTGGACATACGCAACAAAAAATGAGTGACGACGAAAATCATGACAATTCAAACCTACTAGGTAAATGCATTAGAGAAGGATCTTGCGATTTTATATCAGAATTGGTAGTACAGAGACCTATAAAGGCATCTTATATGACCTATGGGCATGCACATGAGGAGGAAATTTGGAAATTATTTCAGGCAGATATGTTGGGTGACGAGACAAAAAACTGGTTATACAACGGCGATAATGCTCCATATGGTATTGCCGATTTGGGATATTTTATAGGATATAAAATTTGCAAATCATACTATGAGTCGTCAAAGGATAAAAAGAAGGCTTTAAAAGACATAATTGAGTTAGATTATACACAAAAAAGCGTAATGCAATTTTTTGAACGATCTCAAAATAATAGCAATTAGTAAATGTTTTTTAAGGCTTAACGTATAATTTGTCAATAAGTAACTTGATTTATTTTTGATCCGAGATTAGGCCGTAATTAAGGAATTCTGTTCTTGTTTGTTGGCAAATATCTGTGTAGCAAAAAATTAATCAATATCCTTTATAAACTCATCATATTCCAAGTAGAATAACTCCAGCGCATTCATTTTTTCGAAAAAGAAATCAAATATAGCATCCCAGTGGTAACGATTACTAAAACCAACGCCATCTTTTTCAACCCAAATACGACTGATTGTTTTGCCGCTTTCGAGAACATATTCTTTTTCGAAAACTAAATCTTTTATAAACTCCTCATCTAGAATAGTTTTGAGTGCTTCTAGTTTTTCAAAATAGGCGGTACGTTTTTCGGCGCTACGTTGCTCGATATCAATTAAAACTTGTGCTTTTTTATTGTCAACAAAAAACTTAAACGAAAAATCCTTGATTTTGGTGTCATACAAAACCCATTTGCGGGGGTATTTGTCGGCAAAACTTACCCAAAATTCTCTCTTTAATTTTTGTGACTCTACTTTACTATACATCTGTTATGCGTTTTGGGTCTAGAAAATTTGTAAACTCTACTTTTCTAAACTATATTTATCATTGCTACGAATTGCAAAAATAAGATTTGATTATGGATTTCAGCTATTTTTTAGAAATTGTTCCACATATAGTTTCAGCCTCACTACCTGCGGCAGCCTCACATGCAAAAATGGCGCCTATGGAACGTATGGAGGAACTTTTAAAAATTGATATTTCAAAAAAGATGCCCCGAAAAGCTGCCGTATTAATGTTGTTTTACCCAAAAGGCACTCAAACAACAATCGTTCTCATTGTGCGTAATGTGTATGAGGGCGTCCACTCGGGACAAATCGCTTTTCCGGGAGGTAAATACGAAATTGAAGATCGGGATCTGTCTTTTACTGCCTTGAGAGAAACGCACGAAGAAGTGGGTGTAATTCCTGATTTGGTCGAAATCAAAAAAGATTTTACACCAATCTATATTCCTCCAAGTAACTTTATGGTTCACCCTTTTTTAGGAATTAGTAATACCGAGCTTGATTTTACACCAGATCCATCAGAGGTAGCCCGTATAATTGAGCTGCCATTGGATGTTTTTTTGAAAGATGAAATTTTGGTAAACGTAACTATTCCAACCTCGTATGCAGAAGAGATTGAAGTTCCCGCTTTTCAAATTGAAGAGCAAATTGTGTGGGGAGCCACAGCGATGATTTTGAGCGAATTGAAAGATGTAATCAAGTCGGTATTGCAGTCACAGAGAGGGCAATAGGGACGAAGTAAGAATAAGTATTTATGCACTACAAAGATTTAGGTTAATTTGCTTTTAGCTTGAGCCATAGTAATTCCGTCGAGATACTAATAAAAAATCACTACATTGTGACGTAATTGTAAAATGAAAATAAAATTATGGGTTTGTTGAAACGAAATCCCTTTGGACATATCCTTTTTATAAAAAAATGGTTGATTCGGTTGTTTGGTGCAATGACACACAGGCGCTACCGTGGCTTCAATGAACTACAAATTGAAGGGTCGGAAATCATAAAAAATTTACCTGATACTAATGTGCTCTTTATTTCCAATCACCAAACTTATTTTGCAGATGTGGTGGCGATGTTTCATGTTTTTAATGCCAGCTTAAGTGGTCGTACTGACAGCATTAAAAATGTATGCTATTTATGGCAACCCAAACTTAATATCTATTATGTTGCCGCCAAAGAGACTATGCAATCGGGCCTTTTGCCTCGTATGATGGCCTATGCGGGTGCTATCTCGGTAGAGCGTACGTGGCGTGCAAAAGGTGTAGATGTTGTCGAAAAGAAAGATGTGAATCCAGATGATACCGAAAATATAAAAATGGCTCTTGAAGATGGTTGGGTAATCACTTTTCCGCAAGGAACAACCAAGTCTTTCAACCCTGTTCGAAAAGGAACTGCACACATTATTAAAGAACACCGACCGATTGTTGTCCCTATTGTAATTGATGGTTTTCGCCGATCTTTTGATAAAAAAGGATTACGAATCAAGAAAAAGGGCATTTTGCAGTCCTTTATAATCAAAGAACCTTTAGAAATTGATTATGATAACGATTCTATTGATGATATCGTGGCCAAAGTAGAATATGCCATTGAGCAGCACCCTTCTTTTCTGAATGTCATTTCGATAGAAGATTTAGAAGAGCAAGAGCGATTGGATAAATTGCGAAAATATGAAGTTTAGTTCAGTTTTTCAGTTGCAGTATCCAGTGATTAGCTTTAGATGTAGCTTGCAGTAATTCTGTTACTTTTTTTTGCGCTATTATCGTTAATTTTATTTGAAATAACATGAATATACCTAACACAACATTACCACGTATCATCATCATTGGAGGTGGATTTGCCGGAATCGCATTGGCTAAAAAGCTAAAAAAACAAGCGGTACAAGTGGTGTTGATTGATAAAAATAATTACCACACTTTTCAACCACTTCTTTATCAGGTGGCTACCGGAGGTCTTGAAGCTGGTTCTATTGCTTATCCACTGCGTAAAGTGATTCAGGAATATGATAATTTTTATTTTAGGCTGACCAATGTTCAAGAAATTGATACAAAAAATCAAAAAGTAATTACCGAAATAGGGGAGTTGTCTTTTGATTATTTGGTGATGGCAACGGGAGCGAAGACTAATTTTTTTGGCAACAAAGAAATGGAACGCAACAGCATGGCAATGAAAAATATTCCGCAATCGTTGAATATTCGTAGTTTGATTCTCGAAAATTTTGAGCAGGCGGTATTGACTACAGTAGAGGCCGAAAGAAACAGTTTAATCAATTTTGTGCTGGTAGGAGCAGGACCTACTGGAGTGGAATTAGCAGGAGCCTTGGCCGAAATGAAAAAGGCTGTGCTCCAAAAAGATTATCCCGATTTGGATGTTTCCAAGATGCAAATTAACTTGATTCAAAGTGGGGATCATATTTTAAATACAATGAGCGAGAAATCATCACTGGCAGCTGAGAAATTTCTGAAAGGTTTAGGCGTTACTATTTGGAAAAATGTACGTGTCAAAAGCTATAATGGTCATACTGTAACCACAAATACTGATTTGACCTTTGAAGCTGCTACCGTAATTTGGACGGCGGGTGTACAAGGAGCTTTGGTGCAAGGTTTACCAGTGGACTCATTGATCGAAAGAGCGGCTCGAATTCGTGTGAATGAGTTCAGTCAAATAAAAGGGTATAGCAATTTATTTGCAATTGGCGATGTTGCCTGCATGGAAACTGAAGCGTTCCCACAAGGGCATCCAATGATGGCACAACCAGCATTGCAACAAGGAAAAGTATTAGGGGAGAACTTGGTACGATTAATCCAAAACAAGCCTATGGAGGCTTTTGAGTACAACGACAAAGGTTCGATGGCTACAATTGGTCGCAACAAAGCCGTAGTTGACTTGCCTAAATTCCATTTTAGCGGTGTTTTCGCTTGGATTGTATGGATGTTGGTCCACCTTTTTTCATTGATTGGATTCAAAAATAAAGCAGTTGTATTTCTAAGTTGGGTCTACAATTACATCCGATTTGATCGCGAAAGTCGCTTGATTATTCGACCTTTCAAGAAGAAAAGTTTTGTGACTTTTACTAGTGATGAGGTTTAGATTTTTAGTCTCGGTGTTTAGTTTTTAGTCGCAGTTTTTAGTCGCAGTGATCAGTCTCAGTGATCAGTCTCAGTGATCAGTTTCAGTAATTAGTCTCAATAATCAGTCTCAGTTTGAGTAGCGGTGACCTGTTATTATTTTTGCAAAATCTTAGAAACTCAGCGGCTAAGAATCTTAGAAACTTAGGGACTCTTTTCCAGAATAATTAATCAACAAATTCAAGAACTTACTATAACTATCAATTCCTTCGGATTGTTGGTTGGCTTTCAAATATTGATCATAAAAAGCATGAAAAGCGGTGTCGATTGGGCTTTGATAACTGTCCCAAAAGGCTTCAGTTTCTTGGTAGTTTTTTATAATTCCGGGGTTGATGCTTTTTAGTAATATTTTGAATGTTTTTTCGTCTCTTCTATTCCAATTGCTTAAGCAATAGCGCAAAGCAAAACTATATCCCGAATATTGAATGTAAATATCTTCGTTTTTAATACTAGCTAAAAATCCGACAAAATTACACTCGCTCTCGCTGGCATATCCTAGTTGGTGCGCCATTTCGTGTGCAGTAACAAGCGGAAAATTAGTCATAGGAAATAAGTCATTGACCTGTGCTTCATTCGTAAAAGGATTGAGGTAACCGCTAAAACCCATATAGGTCAAAGGTAAACTGAAGAGTGATTTTTTTGTACTGATGTTTTTATAGGTAAAGAAAATATGTTGTTTAGAAAGGTTTTCGTATCCCTTCAAATTCATCTTAAACACTGCCTCTTGCGTATACGGAAAGATCACTTTTAAGCTGTCATTTTTGGTAATTTGGTGCTGTAGTGCATTCGTTTTAGAGATTAGTTTTTTGGTGAAAATTAATAAATCGGCATCGGTATAGTCACGACTGATGGTCATTTTTTCGAATAAAGGCTCACGGTAATAGTTGATGCCCCACAAAAGGTGAAATACAAAATACAAAACCGATAGAAAACTCAAAACAGTCAATAGATTGTTTTTCCACTGCTGTTTCCAAGTCTTTCTTCGTTTCCAAAACCATTTGATAATTAATGCTACTAAAATTCCGTAGGCTAAGTCACCTATTGAAAAGGAGAAAAATCCAAAGGTGATTCTTGCTGTTTTTGAAATTGTTTGGTACAAGCCATTACTGTAATAGTTTTCTACAAACGCTGGAAAAAATGCCAACGTTTTCAAGAAAATTATTTGAACAAGTAAAAAAATGGGTAGGTAGTATTTTGACTGCACGAAAAAGAATTTTGTTAAGGTAAAGATAATGGGTTTTATTGATTTTGCAGCGGTTGTTGCAACTACACAATTCAAAATTATGCGATTTTATAAATCGATTATTCCAAAACTTTTTGCCAAGCCACACGTAATGTTTCAAAGTCAAATCGTGCATTTGCTGGACTCGAACTTGGTAGTGCAATGTAGTGGATTGGTGGTTTTTTATCGAAATATTTATTGAAGAGTGCTTCAGATGTTTTTCCGTTAAATGCTATGATTCTCAACTTTGGATGGTTGGTTATAAAGTTTCCAATATCGTTGGGTTCTACTGATTTTATAGCGCTGTCAAGGCTTCCGTTTCTAATGGCATTTTGGGCAACATCCCAAAGGCCAATTTTTAGTTTTTGCAAAAGAGCCAATTTATCCTTGTAATTTTCCGGTTGATTCTGTTCGGAAATTGTTGCAAGTATTTTCCAAAATCGATTACGAGGATGACCATAATATTCGTTGACTTCAATGGATTTGTCTCCTGGCAAGGAACCTAAAATCAAAATTTCGATATCCGGATTTGAAATTGGTGCAAAGGATGATTTGGTGGTTTCCATTTTAGTTACGCTTATGTTTCTAGGTTACGCAAAGATACACAGAAGAGACTACACCGTTGATTTAATATAAAACTAATAGAAGGAACTTGTTAAGTTCCTTCTATTTAAAATAATAATAATTTATTGTCTTCTAATTTTTCCAAAATTTTAAAGTATGATTTTCTTTTTTATTATATTTCCTTCTTGTTGAATTGATACAATATATATACCATTGGCAAAATTTGAAGCATTTATTTCAGTAATCCCTGCTGATGCAATAACAGTTTTAATAGTTTTTCCAATACTATTGTATATGATTATGTTTGAATCTTTCGTTAAATGAATAGTGATAACTTTAGTGCTTACACTAATAGTATTATCTAAGGTTTCAAAAGAAAAAATTTCACGTTTTGTATCAAGTGCAGTTTCATCATAATCTATTGAAAATTTAGAGGTTGATGAGCATATTTTATTTTTGTCATTTGCATAAATTGTGGTAGGAATACAAGAATTAAATCCAGGTTTTTCTAATGTAGCTCCAGTTAAATTCACACTATATTGTCCATCTATATCTCTTGGGCTAGCAGCAGCACTATCTTTAGAAAAGTATAATACCGTTGCTATTGATGGAGTGTTTATTCTAGCATCTGCTCCGTCAAATGGTGCTATGTATGGAGCTGCTTTAGGGAATACCTGTTCTAATGTTTTATTTTTTATAAGGGATTGAGGGAAGTAACTGAAATCTCTTCCTTCTAGTTGAGCTGTAGTACCATAGGTATGCTTGATTGTTCCTGTAATTGTAACTGATCCAAAATTACCTCTTTTATATTTGGCTGTAGGGAAGTTCGGCAAACCTTCAACGTCTCTGTCTTGAAATCCACCAATTATTCTAATAGCTGAACTACATCCGATTGCAGTTATATTTTTTAAAGAAATTGCTCCGTGTCTTCTTCCATGAGGTGATAGCGTTACGGCAGACCATCCGTTTATTCCAACAATGTTATAGCCTTCTAAATTATCCATATTTGCAGCAGATCCTTCTGTAGTTGGGACTACAGCAATTGTAGAGCCAGATTCCAAGCGTAATGATACTCCGCCTTGTGAGGTCAAGTTATGGAAATTTACATTTTTTGCTGCCTGTACTTGCAGTAATCCATACCCTACATGACCATTTTTTAAGTAACCTAATTTTATGTCCCCCTGTGTTGGAGCAGCTTGAACTGTATAGCTTCTTGTCCATACATCCCCAGTTGCAGTATTGTCCTTGACGTTAGTCGCTAGTGTTATAGCGTTAATTTTAGTGTAGTTGTCTATAACGTAAAATTGTGAAAGTGAAAAATTTGTTACTTTACCAAAGGAGACAAAATTACAGTTCTCGTCTGGAGTACCACTACTCATATCAATTGTATATCGTTCAGCAGACTTGTTGTTATCACTAGGTAGAGTACTACATTCACTACAGTAAATCTTAACATTTTCTATGGCTGCGTCAGTAACCTCTTTACCTCCTCGGAACATAAGCCCTCTACCATTTGTTGTTTTAAGTTTAATAACGACTCCTTTTTTAATGTCAATATGAACGTTACTACTTAAAGCAATTTCACCTAGTGTCATGTTTCCATTTAGTTTAATATTTTTTTTGTTGGTATTAATGAGGTTTTGTAATTCTGCAGTTTTGTCTGGAAAAGATACTCCTCCATTTACTGTAACTTGAGTTCCAGTACCTCCAAGATTTACGAATCTGTCTGTTCTTTGGGCCTGTGTGTTTAGTCCTACTATTAGGCAAGTAATAGCTGAAAATAAAAATTTGGTTGTTTTCATTGTATTTTTGTTTATTGTTAGTTTGGCCAATTTAATTTAACAGAAAAAACTTCGTGTCTTTGTGGATAATTTTTAAAGTATTTATTTAGTTTTTTGGGTAATGTTCTATTTTACTGGTGACTTCACTTTATTTTTTATTTTTAAAATTAAATATAATTCGTGTTTTTGCTTAAAATGTATTTGTGGATAAATTGTAAAAATGACATTTATAGGTTGTTTTTTTATGGATTAGTAGATTTATTAGATTTTCATAATTAAAAGAGGTGAGAAATATTATGAAAATGTATAAATCACATTTAGAATAGTTTATTGTAATTAGATATTTTATTTAAATTAATATTCTTTCATATATAATAGCTAGAGAGTTTATTAGAAGAAGGAAATTATAATCATTGAGACAAAGAGCTTGTTCTCCTTTTTAAGAAATTAATCACGGCCTCCATCTTTTTTTACCATTTAAGTCATATAAGCTTTTCTTATACCTTAAAATAGAAGGGAAGTTCATGTAAGTTTAGTCGCTTATCAGCAACTTACGTCATGTATGAACTGTTCGAATATTTTGCTAGTGAATGGATCTCGCACCCAGTCTATGATCCTACTATGACCACCAAATGTCGCATGAAGGATTGAGGCAAGCTGCCGAAGTAGCGCTGAAAGCCTGACAGCAGTATAGAAAGGGGCTTTGTGAGTGCAAAGTAGCTTTAGCCCCTTTTTATATTGGCCCCGAAGTGTCGGGGCGCCCAAATAATTGTCATTAATCGAGGCATTGTTTTTTGATCTTTGTAACTTTGGTTTTTTAAACGAAATTATACTATGAGTCAAGAAATAAGAAACTTAGAACCACAAGCTTTGTGGAATAAATTTGCCGATTTGAATGCAGTGCCACGTCCGTCTAAAAAAGAGGAACGTGTGATTGAATTTATGAAAGATTTTGGAGCTAAATTGGGTCTTGAAACTTTTGAAGATGAAATTAGAAACGTGATTATTCGTAAACCTGCTACTGCGGGTATGGAAAATCGTAAGATGGTCACGTTGCAAGGGCATGTAGATATGGTGCACCAAAAGAATAATGACACGGTTTTTGATTTTGATACGCAGGGAATCGACATGTACGTGGACGGAGATTGGGTACGCGCGAAGGGAACTACTCTTGGTGCTGACAATGGTCTTGGAGTTGCTGCGATTATGGCTATTTTGGAAAGTACTGATATTCCGCATCCTGCCATTGAGGCTTTGTTTACTGTAGATGAGGAAACGGGAATGACCGGTGCTTTTGAATTGAAAGCGGGTGTATTGCAAGGAGAGATTCTGTTGAACTTGGATACCGAAGAAGATGACGAAATTGGTATTGGTTGCGCTGGTGGAATCGATATTACGGCTGTTGCTGAATATGATGAGGAGCCAACTCCCGAAGGTTCTGTAGGGTATACGATTACAGTAAAAGGCTTGAAAGGTGGTCACTCTGGAATGGAAATTCATAAAGGTTTGGGGAATGCTAATAAGATTATGAACCGTATTTTGTTTGACGGATTTGATGATTTTGGGTTGCAGATTTCGACTATTAATGGAGGTAGTTTGCGCAATGCGATTCCGAGAGAAAGTGTGGCTGAGGTGATTATTGCTGCTGTTTATGATGAAGCTTTTGTGTATGACATGCAGGCGGTAGTTAATGAGATCAAAAGTGAGCTACGAACTATGGAGCCAACTCTTGAGGTGGTTTTTGAGAAACTGGAGCAAACGCCAACAAGCGTGATGCCATCGATGGCACAATATTACTTTGTACGTTCTATGTACACGGCGCACAATGGTGTGTATAGCATGAGTGCCGATTTTGATAACTTGGTTGAAACCTCTAATAATATTGCTATCGTTACTGTTGGCCAAGGGAAATTGGCCGTAAAATGCCTGACACGTTCGTCTGTAGAGACAGCAAAAATGGATTTGGCTACGAGTTTGCAATCGGCTTTTGAGTTGATGGGTTGTGAGGTTGAAATGAACGGTGCATATCCTGGATGGACACCAAACCCAGATTCGGCTATTTTGGCTGCTATGTTACCGATTTATGAAAAGATGTATAACGAAAAACCAAATGTTGCAGCTTGCCACGCAGGTCTAGAATGTGGTATTCTTGGAGTGAATTACCCAGAGATGGACATGATTTCATTCGGACCAACGATTCTAGGAGCGCATAGTCCAGATGAGCGCGCTAGTATTTCGTCATCACAGAAATTTTGGAATTATTTGATCGCAGTTTTGGCAGCAACTCCTGTAAAACAATAGGGAAGCCGACTCGCTATCACATCATTTATATGTTTACAACTCGCTTAGAAATAAGCGAGTTTTTTTGTACGAATTGAAAGTGATTTTGTATTTTTGAATGGTATTTTGTAAACTATGTCGTATATGAGAAAAATAATATTAGTCAGTTTTGTGTTGTCACTTTTCCTTTCGTGTAAAGATAAGGACCAAGTAGTGAAGGTATCTCCTGCTTTTTATTTCTGGAAAAGCAATAGCGGATTGGGAGAAGCAGAAAGTACGTATTTAAAAAATCTCAACGTTCATAAATTGTATGTAAAAATGTTTGAGGTGGATTACAATGATGTGCAAGGCAATTTTCCTTATGAAAAAAATAAACTGAATAGTTATGAACTACAAAAAATGGATTCGGTAAAAATTGTTCCGACGATTTTTATTCGAAATGGTATCTTTCAGTTTAACGATGAAAAAAAATTGGACAAACTGGCTGATAATATTGTCTTCCTAATTGATAAATACCACAAGGACAGTTACGACGAAAAGGAAATTATATTTGATTATGACGAAATCCAAATTGACTGTGATTGGACAAAATCAACAAAGGACAAGTATTTTTATCTATTGAAAAAAATAAAAGCGCTTTCGGGTAAAAAATTGAGTTGTACCTTGAGATTGTATCCTTATAAATATCCTGATATTATGGGAGTGCCGCCGGTGGATAGAGCCATGTTGATGTGCTATAATTTGATTAAACCATTGAGCGAGAGTGGAAAAAATTCGATTTTGGATATAGAAGAGCTGAAAAAATATTTGGATCAAAAAACGAAATATCAGCTTCCGTTAGACGTGGCTTTACCTGTTTTTTATTGGTCGCAGTTGTATCAAAATAATCAGTTTGTGTCCTTATTACCTTTGACTACCAAACAAGTGCAATCTTTTGCCAAAGAAGTAAAGCCATTGTGGTATGAGGTGCAAAACGATACCACAATTAATTATGAAACTTACTTGAAAGCGGGTGATCAAATTAAAAGTGAAGAAATAAAAATAGGGCAGTTGCAAGAAGCTATTGCGGTGATTAAAGAGAAGGTGGTTTTTGATGGAGAAACGACTATCAGTTTATTTGATTTAAAGGACGGAACATTCAAACAATTTAGCAATGAAGAAATTTCTAGTATTTACAGCGCTTTTAGTAAGTAGCCTACAACAATTACTTGCTTGTGGATACTCGCCTTATGGTGAGGATGTGCGCTATTGTTTGTTTTTGCCTAGCTACTTTGATTATAAAGATTTCGCTTCTTTTAACTATAATGCAAATTTGTTTGGGTTTGAAACGGCATACAGTCCGGGTTACGAATCAAATGTCACTGACTGGTACCATTTTGTGGGCAAAAAAGTATCGGTGGATGCAATTAATGAGTTTATGTATGATGCCAAAATAACAGATATTCATCCCGACTCAAACAATGACTTTATAGATTATTTGTATAAAACGAAGGCTACAGCTATTTTACAGTATCTGACGATGGCCAAAAAAAGCGAAGTTATAAATTCGGCCGAATTGTATGATGCTTGGGAACGGAAGGATGCTGAAATACAAATAGATCGAAAAGCATTTTTTAAGCAATTAATGCAACTTTATCAAAAAGAAAACTCTATTTTCTTGAAGCGAAAGTATGCTTTCCTAGCGATACGTGTGGCCTATTACGCAAAGGATTTTGAACAAATTCATTCACTTTATGAAACCGTATTTAAGAACGAAAAAAAAGATTATCTGTATTATTGGAGTTTGTATTTTGATTGTTTTAGCAAAGAAAATGCAGCGGTATCTATTGCCAATGTAATGGCGAACTCTGCTGAAAAAAGAGAAGCTACCTACTATTATTTTCATAAGGATTTTGATTTGCAGCAGGCACTAGCTCAAGCGTCAAATGAGCAGGAGCAAGCCAATGTGTATGCGTACGCCTCTGTGCAAAAGGTGGATAAGAATTTGGATTTTTTACGTGAAATATATGTGAAAGATCCAAAATCTAGAATCTTTAGTTTTTTATTGCTTCGCGAAATAAACAAAATTGAAGATTGGGTGTACACACCTTACTATACCAACTATTTACCGTCAATTACTTTTGCTAACACTAATTATGAAAGTTCGGTAATCTCTACAACCAATTTACTACGTGAGCGCTCAGAGAATGATCGTTTGTATGCGCAGGAAGTATTGGAGTTTGTGGATTCGTTATCGCTTTCTGCTGTTGAAAATGCAATGCTCGTTTCGGCGTCTAAAATTCAGTTGCTCTTTATTACTAAAAAATTTGAGGCATGTCTTGCTGCGATAACACCATTTGAAGCACAATATCCAAATGAAAAAGTATTTGATCAAATTCAAAAAATAAAAGCTTTGTGTTTGGTTTCAAACCAAGCATACAACGAAGCTGTAATTCCACAAGCAGTAGAGCCAATAATTTTGAAATACCAATCAGACAGCCGTTTTCTCTTTGCTTTAGGTCGCGAACTTGAGTTCTTAAATAACAAAGTCGATGGTATAGCGTTGATCGCTTCTGCAAACCCTTATGACAGTAAAATGTATAATAGTGAAGTTGAATGGCAAGGAAATCGATTGGCAGGTTCTGGTAATTTGAAAATGTTTTATACTTATTTTGATTATCTTGATTTTGTTTACGCACCAAGTGATTTACAAAAAATTGTAGATAGAATTAGTCAAAAGCCTTTTAGTAGTTTCGAAAAGATAATTTACCGTTCATTAGTAAAAAACAAAGAAAGTCTGATGGATTTGTTGGGTACAAAATACATTCGAGAAAATGATTTGACACGTGCATACGCTGTTTTTAACGCTATGGGTGATGCTTACTGGCAAGACAATTACAATGCATGGGAGAGAGGTAAACTTGACGAGAATTATGCATTCGATTCAAATCCGTTTTATGATTTTAAATATACAGCCAACTTTATAGCGCACAAAGAATCTTTTTTGGTTTCGAAATTATCGGTGACGCAACACTTGATTAAGTATCTGAATTTGGCAAGTAATCCAAATACAAGAGATCGTGATTACTATTATTTTTTGGTTGCCAATTGCTACCTTAATATGTCGCAAGCGGGAAATTCTTGGATGATGCGCCGATTTTCTAGTTCGTATAATGATTCAGGAAGCAAATCGTACATTGATCAAATAGAATATCAAAATGCCCAAAAAGCACAACATTACTACGAATTAGCATTCGAAAATGCTAAGACAGCTAAATTTAAAGCTTTATGTCTGAGAATGCAAGACTATGCAAAAGGAGGGTATATGGATCCATTTGATAGTGTTGAAAAACAGTATCCACAATTTGATGGTGATCTCTCGTATTGTGAGAGTCTAAAGGAATTTTTTAATGCCAGAAGATAGCATTAGTTTATATAGAAAATGCGCTGTTGGGTAAACAGCGCATTTTTTATTGTGTTAGCGTATGAGATGTTTGCAAACTGAAATCTAAAAATTGTGAATGAACACTAATTTCTAGTCTCTTTTCGAAGCACTTTTTTTCTCTCTTTTTTCTTCTTTCTTTTCTTTAGCTGTTTTAAGCGGTTCTTTTTTGACCGTTTTCTTAGTGTCTTGACCTTTTGACATAATAATATAGTATTAGTGGGTTTGAAGTAAATGTAACTAATAAAGCGATATAAAATTTTTTTTCGATAGCTATTTTTAAATAGTGTTAGTCATAGATTGAAGTGACGGCAAGAATTCATGTGTGTTGTTTACCTATTTCATCAGAGGTTAAAAAAAATCCCCAAAATGCAATAGCAAATTGAGGATTCTATTTCGCAAATAAATTACTTTACTTTTTTTAATATTTTGTATTCTTCATAACAACCGCTGATGGCGTCCATAATTTGGAGGTCATTGGCGGTTTGAATAAATGATTCTGAATAGTTGCAACGTTGCAAAATTTCGGGAATATCTTTTTTATCGATTCCGAGCAATACTGCTAGGGTTTCTCTATCAAACTTTGAAGCTAAAAGGTTTCGTACGGTGTCGTCCTTTTTCATGTCTTTTAGTTTCTTGAATTCCTTGCTTTTATTGCTAAAGGTATTATAGAGTAAATCGGCGGGATTGAAAATAGATCCTAAAATTTTACTGAAAGCATTTGGAGCATATTCTCCTGTTTCATAGCCGCTAGTTAAACCAGAAATACTGTAACGGTAATTCTCTTTTACAGGTATGGTTTTCGAATCAACTTCAAGATAACCGGTAAGATTGAATGGATTAATGACGACTTCTTCAAGGGCAATTGCTCGTTCTGTTAAGAAAATTTTGGCAACTTTGTTTTTTAACCAGTCATTGGTAACTTTTACACGAAGGGATTGAAATCCTAAAAGTGAAATGTGAAGTGTATCGTTGGGTTGGACATCAATTTCAAAGTACCCTTTGATATCTGTTTGTGCACCTCGAACCTTGTTTATATTGATGACATTGGCATCGTTAAGAGGTAATTTGGTATTATCGTTATAAATATATCCCGTAACTTTTTGAGAAAGCGGGCTGTCCTGTGCTTGAGTAGCAATGGATAGGAGTAAAAAAAAGAAAACTACAAAATATTTCATAAACTTGTTTAAGACTTTAAAAGTACTAAACTAGCTTTAAATATTTTGTAGTTTCATTATATAATTACAAGAAAATTAACAAAAAAATGTTAGTCTCTTCTTGGTCTTCTTGGTCTTGGTGCATCACCGAAGCTTTCAGAACGTCTTGGAGCTCTATCTGAAGAACCTTCTGATCTTGAAGAGCTTCTTCCGCCAAATCCGCCTTCTCTTGGAGCCGAACTTCTTTCGCTTTTGAATCCGCCTTCTCTTGGAGCTGAGTTTCTATCAGATCTAAAACCTCCACCACCAGAACCTTCACGTCTTGGGGCAAAATTTCCTTCTCTTCTTGGTGCACCACCTGATCTACCTCCGCCGAAACCACCACCAGAACTTCTTCCGTTGTGATCACGTCTTCCGCCACCATCATTTTTAGAAATCTCAACATTGATACGACGTCCTTCTAATTGTACGTTGTTCAATACTTCCATAACTTTATCAGTGTGCTCAGGATCAGTGTTAAAGAAAGAGAAACCTTCTTTTACATCTACTTTGAAAACGTCATCACGACCTAGGTCTAATGTTTCTTTCAAATAATCTTTCAATGACATCCAGTCAAAATTGTCTCTAGATCCAATGTTTACAAAGTATCTAGTTGCTCCACCAGCGTTTCCACCTTCTCTTGGAGCGCTATCTCTCTCGCGTCTGTCACCAGATTGAGAAGAAATATCTCTATTTTTCTTGTAGTAAGCAATAAAACGGTTAAATTCTACAGATACAATTTTCTTGATTAATTCGTCTTTTGTCAAATCTTCAAGAACATTTGTAATAGCAGGTAAGTAGTTGTCAATTTCGTGATCAACTTCTGTATCTTTAATTTTGTTTGCTAAGTGTAACAATTGGATTTCGCAGATTTCAATTCCAGAAGGGATTGTTTTTTCTTCGAATTTTTGCTTGATGATTCTTTCGATTGAAGAAATCTTACGCAATTCACTTTTAGTTACAATAACGATAGAAGTACCTAATCTACCAGCACGACCAGTACGACCTGAACGGTGATTGTAAGTCTCTATTTCGTCAGGTAATTGATAATTCACTACGTGAGTAATGTTATCAACGTCAATTCCACGTGCAGCAACATCAGTAGCAACAAGCATTTGGATTTGGCGACCTCTAAAAGATTTCATAACACCATCACGTTGCGCTTGAGATAAATCTCCGTGCAATGCAGCAGCGCTGTATCCATCTTCAACTAATTTTTCAGCAACAGCTTGTGTATCACGTTTAGTTCTACAAAATACTACTGAGAAAATGTCTGGATTAGCATCAGCTAAACGTTTCAATGCTTCGTAACGATCACGAGCATTTACTAAGTAGAATTCATGAGATACTGTAGCAGAACCTGAGTTCTTAGCACCTACAGTAACTTCAACAGGGTCTGTCATAAATTGTTTTCCAATACGTGCTACTTCAGCAGGCATTGTTGCAGAAAACAACCATGTATTTTTGTCGTCTGGAGTAGTTGATAAAATGTTTACAATGTCTTCATAGAATCCCATGTTTAACATTTCATCTGCTTCGTCAAGGATACAATAGTTGATACCGGTAATGTTTACCAATCCTCTATTGATCATGTCTTGCATTCTTCCTGGAGTTGCTACAATAATTTGTGCTCCTCTTTTAATGTCTCTTGCTTGTTCTGTAATACTAGCCCCGCCGTAAACTGCTACCACATTAATACCTTTTTCGTATTTTGAGTAGTTTTTAAGTTCGTTGGTAATCTGCAAACATAACTCACGCGTTGGAGATAAAATCAATGCCTGAGTGTTTCTGTTGTTGGCATCAATTTTTTGGATAACTGGAAAACCAAAAGCTGCCGTTTTCCCTGTCCCTGTTTGAGCCAACGCAACCATATCTGTATCTTTTTCCAATAATAGGGGAATCGCTTTCTCCTGTACTTCGCTCGGATTTTCAAATCCTAGATCTAAAATCGCTTTCAGTAACGATTCACTCAATCCTAATTGTTCAAATTTATTCATATGTAATTTTAAATAGGGTGCAAAAGTACTGTTAATAATCGATATAAACTAATGAAGATTTAAGTTTTAATGATTTATTGCCATTTGATAATCAGAATGTTATATTTTGGTAACCTTAAATTTCGCTTCTGATTTTGTTTTATGCAACCCAAAATAGTCTGATGAATCAAATTATTTTTCAAAATGTTGTGACATAAAGCAATAATTAGAGTCGGTTTAAATGGTCGATCAATAAGCGTGTGGCTTTTCCTCTGTGACTTATCTCGTTTTTAAGGTTCGCAGACATCTCGGCAAAGGTGTCATCATAACCTTTTGGTCGAAAGATAGGGTCGTAGCCAAAACCCTCTGAGCCTGATCGTTCTGTAGTGATGCTTCCTGCTGCAATACCTTCAAATAAGGTATGTTTGCCATTCAGGTTCAGTGTGATGATGGTTTTAAACTGTGCTTTTCGGTTGTCAGTGTTTTTTAGATTCAGTAATAATTTATCCATATTTGCATTTGAATCTGACGGTTCGCCTGCATAACGTGCAGAATAGACTCCGGGTGCACCGTCAAGTGCATCAACTTCTAGTCCTGTATCGTCTGCAAAACAATTGTAACCATATTTTTCAGTTACATAATTGGCTTTCAATATGGCGTTCCCTTCAATAGTGGCTGCCGTTTCTGGAATTTCTTCGGTACAGCCTATGTCGCTTAGACTTAGAATTTGGATCGTTGCCGGAAGAAGTTGTTGAATTTCTTTGATTTTGTTTTTATTATTCGAAGCAAAAACAAGTTGCATAAGTAAAGTTTTAAAATGAATACCATCAAAGGTACGTCTTTTTTAAAATGATTGGCATTCTAATCGATATGGCGAAATAGAACACTTTTTTAATTGTTCCAAAAAACGGCGTAGCCAAACGGCTCGCCTATAATTTTAGTATGTGCCGTGTGCACTTTAACGTTTTTTTAGTTAAAGTTTAAGGTTCTTAAAACCTAAGAAAAACATTTAACGTAGATTAGTTAAACATAAAACAAATCTATGCAATTATTTAGCCCCAAGACTAATTGTAATACGATCCTACTATTTGTTGCTCTGCTGTTTTTTACAGTGGTGCAAGGGCAGTATGTATTCCAAAAAGACGCAATACCAGAATCTATTTCGCTTCAACCTTATGCAACTGTTGTTGATGTTGGACTCAAACAATTAGATGTTAAACAAGTTATTCGTGACTTTGATGCATTACAACCTACTGTAATGAATCCAAAATCAGACGATTTAGGTTTCACCAATCACTATTGGTGGACCAAGATTCCGCTTCAAAATGCTACCAATACCCATTTAAATTATTATTTCGAAACAGCAAGGCCTATCACAGATCGTGTGGAATTGTACGTGGTGAACTCCAAAACCGGTATCATGACCAAAGCAGTTAGTGGTGATAATATGCCGTTTAAGGATCGCGCCTACCGTAGTCGTAAAACCATTTTTAAACTCGATATACAACCCAATTCAAAGGTAGATTTGTATTTGCATATCAAGAGTGATGGTGAGGTGATTAAGATGCCTTTACTTTTGAGTGATTCGGATAGTTTTAATGATGCTACTGCTTTTGAGCAATTTATTTTCGGAATTTTTTATGGGATCTTACTTATTGCTGCCATTATATACTTCTTCTTTTATTATGCACTTCGAGAGCGTACTTTTTTATATTATAGTCTATATGTTTTGTTTGTAGGCTGTATGCAATTGTCATTGGATGGCTTTTTTTATAAATATATCGATCCAAGTGGTGGTTGGGTTTCTCAGCATGCGGTGTTGATCTTTGCAATGTCAACCGGTATCTTATTAGGTAAGTATAGCGAAGTGTTCTTGAAAATTAAAGAACATAGCCGTTTTATATACCTTGCCTTTAATGTCGTTTTCGGTTTGGTTTTTGTCCTTCTAGCTGTAGTTGTATTTGTGCCTGCTGCTTTGCCACTTTGTTCTCTTATTGCAAATGTGCTCGGACTGTTTATTTTAATCTTAATCATTAGTTCAATTGTTTCTTTAGTTCGAAAGAAAATAAAAGTAGATGCCTTTTTTGCCTTTGGTATTTTGTTTTTAATACTTGGTTTTGGGGTGTTTATTTTGAATAATTTTGGTTTGATGCCTAATAATTTCTTGGTTCAAAATAGTTCGAAATTTGGAACAGGGCTAGAGGTTATCTTTCTATCCTTATCTATGGCCAATTTAATTCGAAATCTCCGCAATGAGCGAAATGAGTTAAACCGTTTGGCCTTGGTTCGAGCGGAAGAAATGAGCGATTTAAAAACTTATTTTTTATCGAATATTAGCCACGAATTGCGCACCCCTTTGAATGCGATCCTAAATTTAATTGATTCTGTTTCTAGTGAAGTAGTTGATGAAAGTATAAAAAAGAATTGCCAAGTAATCAAATACTCTTCTCATAGTTTACTGAGCTCTGTGAATGATATTTTAGATTTTTCGAAAATAGAAAAGAAAGAAATAAAGATGGATACGGTTGATTTTGATCCCTTGTTGGTCATGGAGCAAGTCAAAGACAGCGCTAAGCTTCGTGCAAAAGATAAAGGCTTGGAATTTATATTTAAAAAGAGAGGTAATTTTCCAGAAATGGTTTCCGGTGATGAGACACGTTTGGTTCAGGTATTGAATAATGTGATTAGTAATGCTATAAAATTTACTTCAGAAGGTTTTGTGAAATTCGAAATAGAAGCCGTGCAAAAATCAGATTCAAAAGCAAGTTTTATTCTAACGGTTTCAGATTCTGGTGTCGGAATTTCGAAAGATAAAATGGAGACGATTTTTGATTCCTTCAGTCAAAATAATGTGGATAATAAAAGGAAGTTTGGCGGACTTGGTTTGGGACTGTATATCGTGAAAACATTGGTAAACATGCAAAACGGAACTGTTAATATGACAAGTTATGTCAATAAAGGAACTTGTTGTGTGATTACGCTAGAGTTTCCTTTAACACAAAATGGAAAAATAAAAGTTGTGCAGGAGCAACCCCAGTTATATGATATGTAAGGAAAAACCATCTTGGTCGTTGAGGATAATTCGATCAACCAAATGGTGATTAATATGATTCTAAAAAAGTGGAGTAATACCACAGTTGTTTTTGCAAATAATGGTCAAGAAGCTTTGGATGCTTTTGCAACACAGACCATAGATGTCGTTTTGATGGATTTACAAATGCCGGTTATGGATGGTTATGAGGCTACAATTGCGATACGGAATGGTGTTGCTGGGTTGTATAATGCCAATGTACCTATAATTGCAGTTACGGCTGATGTGATGGAATCAACAAAAAATAGGGCTTTTGAAATTGGAATGAATGATTATTTAACCAAACCTATTAAAAAAGAAACGCTGTTTGAGGCTATATCCAAAAGTTTGCAGTTGACGTATGTTAAAGACCTCTCTGCTTAATAACTAATTAAAAAATAATGGTTTGTCCCTGTAGATGCGTATATGTTTACAGGGATTTTTTTTTTAAAATCATGTAGTTTGTCGTGTTTTTTCCTTCGCCGAATGGGTTTTAAGCGTTTATTAAACGTATTATCTACAGTGTTTTACAGTTCGTCGATAGCTAATTGTCGTCTCGTCGATAGTTTTACTATCAACTGCAATACACGTTTATCTTTGTTCATTATTAAATTGAAATAGTTCACTGATAATTTTTTTTATGAAACGAATTGTACTTGCTACCTTATTATTATTCTCGCTAAGCGGATTTTCTCAATATATATTTGAAGGTGAAAAATGTCCTGAAATGGTAAACTTGCAAAAATTTGCAAAAGTGATCAACGTAAACGATTTAACTCTTGATATTCAGTCAGCTATTGCGCAATTTGATACGGTTAAGTCCAAGCAACATTTGTTACATGATGTGTACTACGGATTTTCAAAGGATAATTATTGGGCACAAGTTTCAGTTCAAAATAACACCAAAAATAAATTAAGATATTTGCTTCAAACGGCACTGCCATCATCACAACAAGTAGAATTGTATATTGTAGATGAAAGGACAAAAAAAATAGTGAAATCAATCAGTGGTTCTTCTATTCATAGCTCAACTAAAGTACTAGAAAGCAAGGAGGTTCTTTTTAGCTTGGTCATCAAGCCAGCTGATCGATTGAGCTTGTATGTACATTACAAATCTGGTGGAAAAGTAATTGCAGTACCCTTGGTATTACATAGTTATAATCACTTTTACAAAAAAATGGTTCATCTAGAGTTTAGAGATGGTCTTTTTTACGGTTTAGTATTACAATTTTCGATTTTTATGTTTTTCTTGTTTTTTGCGTTACGTAGTGTTAAGATCTTATTTTTGTCAAGTTTCATCTTGGCTTCCGGTTTCTTACCTTTTATAATGGATGGTTATTTTTCGAAATATTTTACTGTATTTAATGATGCTATCGTGACTGAAATATTTTTGATGGCAATTGTCTTTACTGGTATATTTTTGGGGAAATTTGCTGAGTCAACGCTGCTAGTTAGGCGCAATAATAAAAAATTATATTTTCTGTTTCAACTTTTTTATACTATTAATATAGTACTGCTGCCACTTGGTTTATTGTTTCCACAGTCATTAAACGTGTTATTGATGATAGCAAATGTACTTGGTTTTTTTATTTTTGTTTTAATTGTAATTGCCATGTTTTGCTTCAAAAATAAATTTCGATCGATAGAATTGTTCTTCATCCTCGGAATTGCAGTATTAGGAATGAGCTATGGTATTTATACTCTAAAAATATACGCTGTATTGTCTTCCAGTTTTTTAGTTGAAGAAAGCACCAAAATAGGGATTGCAATAACAATAGTCTTGTTTACGATTAAGGAGGTTTTCTATCTTTTTAATTTAAGAAAAACGAAGAAAATGCTTGCTCAAGATACGCTGTCAAAAGCGCAGGAGATGAGAGATTTAAAATGTTACCTGTTGTGTAATATAAGTCACGAATTGCGAACGCCTTTGAATGTTATTATGAATTACAACGAAAATATTCTTGAAAAAACCAAAGATAATGACATCTTAGAAAAATGTATTAGTATTCAAAATTCTTCAGAAAATTTACTAAATTCTATTGATGATATATTAGATTTTACTAAAATCGAAAAACACGAGCTTAAAGTGGAAAATGTTACGTTTGATCCATTAGATGCTATTTTGAGTTTAAAACAAATTGCACAGGCTAGAGCCGAAGAAAAAGGATTGCAATTCATTTTCAATCATTCAGATGTGCTTCCTAGTTTGGTGTCTGGAGATAAAAAGAAATATCTGCAAATTATTAATCATGTAATTGATAATGCATTAAAATTTACTCCAGTTGGATCTGTTACGATGTCACTATCGGTTACAAAAGTTAATAAAGGTAAGATTACCATAATTGTAGGTGTATCTGATTCTGGAATAGGTATTAGCGAGAAAAAAATGGGTAAAATATTTGATTCTTTTTCTCAATATAAAACAAATAATAAACGAAAATTTGGAGGTTTAGGTCTTGGGTTGTATTTAGTTCGAAATCTAGTTGATATGTTGGGAGGGGAATTTAAAATTGATAGTAAAGTAGGTGAGGGTACATCTTGCGAGATTTTTGTAGACTTCGAAGTTGTAGAAATAGAAAAGCCTTTGCTAGAAGTGGTTGAGACTATTGATTATGATTTAAAAGGGAAAACGATTTTGGTGGTTGAGGACAATAAGATGAATCAAGTTATTATTAAAATGATCATTAAACAATGGAAAAATACCAACGTAATTTTTGCTAATAATGGACTGGAAGGGCTTAATGCATTTACAAAAGAGAAGATAGACCTTGTTTTAATGGATCTACAAATGCCGGTTATGGATGGGTATGAAGCATCAATTGCTATTCGAAATGGTAGTGTAGGCAAAGAAAACAAAGATGTACCAATTATTGCTGTTACTGCCGATGTTATGGAGGCGACAAAAGCCCGAGTAGTAGAGATAGGTATGGATGCTTATCTAAGTAAACCAATAGACAAAAGGTTATTATACAAAACCATTACAAAGTGTTTAGCCGCTAGTGCAAAATAACAATTAACTTTAGTTTTTAAAGTTGTAGAGAACTACTATTAAAATTAAAAACTGCTGTACTTAATTAGAGAAACAATTAAGTGCAGCAGTTTTTTTTATTCTTATAACTTTTAATTATTGAAGAGTTGTATGCTTCCTTAAATTATCAGGAAAATATAAGTCAGATAAATGGCTGAATTCGTCTCCTCGCATAAAAATGCTAATATCCATATCGGCAAAGCTAGTTTTTCCAGTTGCTGCCAGTAACTCATTTGCGGCATGTAACGTATTTTTATGAAAATGAAAAACCCTTTCAAACTTATCAGTAACGACCAAACCTTTCATCAGCATTTTGTCTTGTGTTGCTACACCAGTTGGGCATTGATTATTGTGGCAACGTAGCGCTTGGATGCATCCCAATGAAAACATGAATCCTCTTGCGCTATTGCACAAGTCTGCACCTAAGGCAATGGCTCGTAAAACAGCATAACCCGAAATGATTTTTCCGCTTCCGATTACTCTAATTTTGTCTCTAATTTTGTAAGCAATCAACGTTTTGTTTACAAAAATTAATGCCGGTTCAAATGGCATTCCTACTCCGTCTGAAAATTCCAAAGGTGCGGCTCCAGTTCCTCCTTCGGCTCCGTCAACTGTAATGAAATCAGGGTAGCAATCTGCTGCAATCATTTCGATACATAAGGACTCAAATTCGGCGGTATCACCAATACAAAGCTTGAAACCAATTGGTTTACCGTTAGAAAGCGTTCTAAGTTCTTTTATAAACGAAATTAATCCTTTCGAATCTTTAAAAGCAGAATGAGAGGGTGGCGAAAAAATAGTGATATTGGGTTGTACTCCTCTTATTTTTGCAATTTGTTCTGTGTTTTTTGCTGCTGGCAATACACCACCATGACCTGGTTTTGCTCCTTGTGAGAGTTTAATTTCGATCATTTTCACGCTCGGTAAATTTGATTTTTCAGAGAATTTCCCTGCATCAAATGTTCCTTCGGCCGTTCTACAACCAAAATAGCCCGTTCCGATTTGCCAAGTAATATCACCACCTTGCAAATGAAATTCGGTCAAACCACCCTCACCCGTATTGTGATAAAAGTGTCCTTTTTGCGCTCCTTTGTTGAGCGCCATGATAGCATTTTCACTCAAAGAGCCAAAACTCATTGCTGATATATTGAGTAATGAAGCATGGTACGGTTGTTTGCAGTCTGCGCCTCCAACCCACACACGAGGCAAGTCTTCATTTACTACAGATGGAAAAATGGAATGCTTTATACCTTCGTAATGATTTTGGTTTAAATCCAATTGTGTCCCAAAAGGAGTATTGGAGTCAATATTCTTTGCACGTTGGTACACTAGCGATCGTTCGTTTCTAGAAAAAGGCTTTCCATCGGTAGAGCGCTCAATAAAATACTGCTGAATTTCAGGTGCAATCAATTCGAATAAATACCTAGCGTAGCCCAATACAGGGAAATTTCGCAAAATTGCGTGCTTTTTTTGAACACTATTGTAGTAACCTATCACTAATAGAATTGGTAGAATTACTAGGAGTAGAAATCCAATCTTTAAATAATAGTATACCAATGCGGTAATAATTAAAAGCGTAAAACCAAGGATAAAAAATTGCTTTCTCATGCGAAAATTATAAAAGTTGACAAATTTTTAGTTGATTTTTAGACGAACATAAACATGTTTAATTCCTTTTTTATCTGAATCTCTTTCGTCGATTTCCAAAATATCGGTCAGCGATTTTAACATCGGAGTTAGTTTAGAAAAACCATAGTTCCTTGGGTCAAATTCAGGTTTTTTCTTTACAATTAGGTTTCCTACATCTCCCAAAAATGCCCAACCGCTGTCATCGCCAATATCCTCAATGGTATCTTCGATAAGATCAATAGTTTGAATGTCAATGGTATTAAGTGTTTTGGCAGGAGCTTGTTTTTTGGTGTTTACAGTCGCTGTATTGTTTGATGAGGTAGCCGGTTTTTTCGTCTTCTTCTTGATTGCACCATCCAAAACTTCGATGTAAACAAATCTATCACAAGCAACGATAAAAGAGTTTGGCGTCTTTTTTTCTCCAATTCCAATTACTTTCATTCCACCTTCTCTTAATCGAATGGCCAGACGTGTAAAATCGCTATCACTAGAGACAATACAAAATCCATCTACTTTGTACGAATACAATAGGTCCATGGCATCGATAATCATCGCAGAGTCTGAGGAGTTTTTCCCAACGGTGTAACTGTATTGTTGGATGGGGGTTATGGCGTGTTCTAGCAAAACACTTTTCCATCCATTGGCATTTGGTTTGGTCCAATCGGCATAAATACGCTTGGTTGTTGGGGTACCAAATTTGGTGATTTCTTCCATCATTCCTTTTACATTGCTGTAGGGAACATTATCGGCATCTATAAGTACGGCTAGTTTTAATTCTGTATCGCTTTGTGACATTGTGTTTTTTATGAATGTTGCTCAAAGATACACGATTAATGTCTAAGGATAAAAATTTTTGGAAAGGCTAGAATCTTAAATTTTTTATAAAATAATCCTGATTTTCTTACTAGCATTGTAATAGTCTTGCTTTTTTCTTTTTTTTGAAATAAAAAATGATCCCGATAGTCATCAAATACCACTTTTCTTATTTGTAAGTTTGTAGTTCAATTTATTTCGAATATGATAAGCAAATTCAATCTTCGTACCGTCAATGTGACGCGGTACATCACACCTTTGCGAGAAGGAGGTTCTTTGCCAGCTTTGGCCGAGGCTGATGATGATTTTAAATATGTTCTTAAGTTTAAAGGAGCAGGTCACGGTGTAAAAGCATTGATTGCCGAATTAATCGGAGGTGAAATCGCCCGTGTGCTGAAATTAAGAATTCCAGAATTGGTGTATGCTAATCTTGAAGAAGCGTTTGGACGTACTGAAGCTGACGAAGAAATTCAGGATTTGCTTCAAGGAAGTCAAGGTCTTAATTTGGCCTTGCATTTTTTGTCTGGAGCCATCAATTTTGATCCAGTGGTTACAACGGTAGAGCCGCTTATGGCCTCTCAAATAGTATGGTTGGATGCCTTTATTACCAATGTAGATCGTACTTTTAGAAATACCAATATGTTGATTTGGCACAAAGAGCTGTGGCTGATTGATCATGGTGCAAGTTTGTATTTTCATCATTCTTGGACCAATTGGGAAAAGCATGCTCAGAGTCCGTTTGCCCTTATCAAGGATCATGTTCTGTTGCCACAAGCAGCGCAACTTGCCGCCGTTGATACAGCTTTTAAGGCCATATTGACCGATGAAGTTTTGCTCGAAATAGTAAAACTTATTCCGATAGAGTGGTTGCAATGGGAAGATGTAGAAGCTACCCCAGAAGAATTGAGAGAGGTCTATTTTCAGTTTCTATCCATTCGATTAAAACATTCAGATAACTTTGTTAAGGAAGCCCAAGATGCAAGAGAAAAACTTATATGAGTATGCCGTAATTCGGGTTGTACCAAGGGTAGAGCGCGAAGAGTTTCTTAATGTTGGAATAATAGTTTTCTGCAAAAAAGCAAAGTATATTAAGGTACTGCATCATGTGGCGGTCGAAAAAATCTTGGCAATGTCTGCAGAAGCAGATGTAGAACAGATTGTAGCTAACATTTCAGCCTTTGAAAAAGTAGGTCATGGTACCAAAGACGGTGGCCCAATCGCTATGATGGATATTCCGTCACGATTTAGATGGTTGACTGCTTTGCGTAGTTCTGTAATTCAAACATCAAGACCACATCCTGGTTTGTGTGACGATTTGGATCGAACAACAGCGCGTTTGTTTGAAGACTTAGTTTTATAAAAGAAAGGAGCATTTTAGGTTACATATATAGGTGCTGTGGAATCAATAATTTTCTGTTTTGTGGTTTTTGCACCATCGCTTTAAAATAATCGGTACTCAAATCGGTAGAGAAGTGCCTGTTTTTAAAACTTAAACGTGCGTTTTCTTCCTTATATTATAGGTAAAAAGTAGTGTGATTCTTTTAAAATGCAGTGATAGGTGTACCTAACCGAAAAATAAATGAGGTTATAAGGTGGTAATAAAATTTAAATATTTATTTTTGCAAACGCTTAAAATTAAAATTATTACTAGAGATATTATGGTAAAAGATTTATTCGAAAGAATTCAGAACAATAAAGGTCCCTTAGGAAAATGGGCTTCACAAGCAGAGGGTTACTTTGTATTTCCAAAATTAGAAGGTGATTTAGGACCAAGAATGAAGTTTCAAGGGAAAGAAGTTTTGAACTGGAGTTTGAATGACTATTTAGGTCTAGCTAATCATCCTGAAGTACGTAAAGCAGATGCTGATGCGGCTTTAGAATTTGGCGCAGCTGCTCCTATGGGTGCTCGTATGATGAGTGGTCACACAAAATACCATGAACAACTAGAAAATGAATTGGCTGCTTTTGTAATGAAGGAGTCAGCGTATTTATTGAATTTCGGTTACCAAGGAATGGTGTCTATTATTGATGCTTTGGTAACAAGAAATGATGTAATTGTATACGATGTAGATGGACACGCTTGTATTATTGACGGAGTTCGTTTGCATGCTGGTAAACGTTTTACATACAAACACAATGACATTGAAAGTATGGAGAAAAACCTGCAACGTGCTACCAAAATAGCGTCGGAAACAGGTGGAGGTATTCTTTTTATTACTGAAGGTGTGTTTGGAATGCGTGGTCAACAAGGTAAGTTGAAAGAAATTGTAGAAATGAAAAAGAAATACAATTTCCGTTTACTAGTTGATGATGCACACGGTTTTGGTACCCTTGGTAAAACAGGTGCTGGAGCAGGTGAAGAGCAAGGAGTTCAAGATGAAATCGATGTTTATTTCTCTACTTTTGCAAAATCAATGGCAAATATTGGAGCTTTTGTTGCTGCAGATAAAGAAATTATCGATTACCTAAAATATAATTTACGTTCACAAATGTTTGCAAAGGCGTTGCCAATGATTCAAACAATTGGTTCGTTGAAACGTTTGGAATTGTTGCGTAACCACCCAGAATTGAAAGACAAACTTTGGGAAAACGTAAATGCATTGCAAAACGGATTAAAATCTAAAGGATTTAATATTGGTGATACAAATACTTGTGTAACACCTGTATATCTTGAAGGTAGTGTGCCAGAAGCTATGGTGATGGTGAATGATTTGAGAGAGAACTACGGTATCTTTCTTTCTATTGTGATCTATCCTGTAATTCCAAAAGGAATTATTTTGTTGCGTGTTATTCCAACTGCATCTCACTCTTTATCTGATATTGATCTTACATTAACTTCTTTTGAAGCTATTCGCGAAAAATTAGTAAATGGTACTTACAAAGAAATTGCAAGTAAAACAAAAGTTGATTTAGACGCTGCCGAAGTAGAATAGTAGTATCCCTCATGGGAATTATATAACAAAAGCCATTCATTGTATGAATGGCTTTTGTGGTTTATAGATAACTTTGCATGTATAAACCAATAATACTATAACCATGAAAACGATATACCTATTAAGTACAGTAGCATTTGTAGCCTTGCTATCATCTTGTAAAAATAGTTCAAAAGAAGAAGTTGTAATCGCACCAGTAGTTGTCGAAGCGCCCTTGGAAACAATAACTAAGGAATGTTTTCAAGCTATTATCGAAAAAGACACTATCACACTAACAGTTGATATTAACAGTATCAATGAGTTTACAGGTGAATTGGATTATTCGTATGCACAAAAAGATAAAAGTTTTGGAACTATACTGGGTAATGTGAAAGGAGATACCATTTATGCTGATTACAAATTTCAGTCTGAAGGAAAAACAAGCATAAAAGAGGTTGCTTTTTTGAAAAAAGATGCGACTACTTTAATTGAAGGATATGGCCCGACAGTTGAAATGAACGGTAAAGTAGCATTCAAAGATAAAAGTAAAATTAAATATGACGGAAATGTAGTTTACAATAAAATTGATTGTAAAGAATAGCTTTCTGATTATTTAATATTTTAAAACCATTAGTGGGGGCTAATGGTTTTTTTTGTTTTTAGTAATTACTACTGCTTTAGCAGGTTGCAGCGCTTTCTGCTACGAAAACTAGTTGTTGCTGTTATCTTTTCAGAGATTTGCCAATACATTAAAAATAGCAATATAGAATGTCAACAACCTTGATAATAAGCTACTATTATAGGTCTTTTTTAAATGTTTTTCTTCTACAGGTAATCTTAGGGTCAAAATTTTTCCAAATGGCGTGAATAGCATGGTTATCGGCTAGTTCAGGCGTACGAATACAATTTTGGATGCCTTTTTGAGTAAAAGTGGTATGGTATTCTTTAAAAATAATGGCATGTGCACCTTTACTTTGGTAATCAGGATGTACACCGATTAAGTAAAAAGTGACGTCTTTGCTATTGTTTCTCGCATTTAACAAATGATAAAAACCAAAAGGGAATAGCTTTCCATTCGCTTTTTGCAAGGCTTTAGAAAAACTAGGCATTACGATTGCAAAAGCAACCAAATTATGATCCTTATCCTCTACAAATTTAATGTATTCCGGATTAATGAAACTGATGTATTTTTTCTTGAAATATTCTTTTTGAACGTCTGTAATAGCTACAAACGAGGATAAATTGGCATAAGAAGCGTTGAATAAATCAAACATTTTGTCAACATAAGGCAAAACGTCTTTAGTTTTCTTGAAGTTTAATTCCTTTAATTGATACCTTCTTTTGATGAGTTCTTGGGCTTTGTCAAAGTATTCTAATTTTACATTTTCGAAAGGAAATTTACTTTCTATATATTCCTTTTCCATTACAAACCCCAATTTTTCAAAGTGAGTTGCATAATACGGGTGATTGTACCAGGTAACCATGGTCCCCATTTGATCAAAACCTTCCGTTAGTACGCCAACTTTGTCAAGATTAGAAAAACCCATAGGTCCTTCAACGTATTCCAATTTGTTTTTTCGACCTAATTCATACACTTTTTCTAATAACAACTTGGTTACTTCAATGTCATTAATAACATCAAACCAGCCAAAACGAACCTTGTTCTTGTGCTGATTGTTTACTTCTTCCCAATTGATGATAGCAGCAATACGACCGACAATTTTATTGTTTTTTAGAGCAACATAATAGTAGGCCTCTGCATTTTCAAATGCTGGATTTTTGGTTTTGTCAAACGTTTCCAATTCGTCAGCAATGATTGGAGGTACCCAAAATTCATTGTCTTTGTATAATTCGAAAGGGAATTTAATATAAGCAGTTAATTCTTTTTTAGTTTTTACTTCTTGTATAGTAATCATGTATTGACTGTAATTTATTTAAATTTTGGCTTTTTTTGATTTTTTGGCTGCTTTTTTGGTCGCCTTTTTTTCTGATTTCGATCCGCCTTTTTTATCTAATTTCATATGTACTTCTTTATAATTTCCATCATATCTCCATGAAAAACCTACTCCACCATACAATATAGAAGGGGTAGTTTTGAGACTAGAACTGATAGAAGCATCGATTTGTATATTTTTTCCGAATAAGTAAGCGGCACCACCTCGTACAATGGCATCGCTATAAAAGTCGCTCTTATATCCTTGATTTTCGATAAAACCAGACCATTGTTTGTTAAAACCACGCGTCAAAGTTAATACATAACCGTAGCTGGGGTACTCGGTTGTTAGATAATCTGCTATTACATTGGTTACAAAAACCCAACGGCCATCTCCAAAATGGTTTTGTGTAATAAACATGATTTTTGGCGAAATACTGGGCTCAGGAGAAAACGAGTAAGGATTATTCGAAAAAGTAAAATTAGCTCCTGCAAATATAGAGACCGCAGGAATCATTTGGTGCCAGTCAAATCCTCGATTGGCTTTCCAACTGTAAATATTTACTTTTTTCTGGTAGTTTTTAAAGGGGTCATAAATTAGATATTTCGCTCCAAAAACGGTTTGCTTCAAAGCAGATCTGTTGGTGCTAATAGTTTGCTGTACAAAGTTTTCATTTTGATACTGCAATTCTCCAATAAATTCCAATTGCTCCACTATTGCTCCGTAGCGTAAGGTTAGGTCGAGCCCAAAACCATTGGCATCATAATTTAGTAAACTATGGTTTTCTTTGATACCATATATACCAGATTCTACTTGAAAAATTGACTTTCCTACGGAAAAAGCCGACATGGACTTTCCGGGTCTGTTGGAGTTGATTTCGTCTGTGTATTGTCCGTAATGAACTAAAGGAGCCATTAAAAAAGCAAGTAAAATAGCAATTTTGAACTGGTGCATAGTGTTGTTTTTAAGTGTTTACAAGCATTGCGCTGTCCAAATGTACTATATTTTATCATTAATTTAAGGCAGATAGTTTAATTTTGACAGTAGGATTTGCTAATTTTGTCTAAAATCAATGAATTATGGAAACAGCTTCTTTTGCAGGTTTTTTTAGAACCCTACTATATATAATTGCTTTTTACTATGTTTTTAGATTTTTGGTAAAGTTGTTTTTACCACTTGTATTAAAGAAAGTAGTAGAAAAAGCAGGTTCAAATTTTGACCAACAGCGCCAAAATGCTCAGGATAATTCGTGGAATAAAACGCAATCTAGTAACGATATATACTACCAACCTACACAGTCCAAAAATCCTAAGGAAACTAAAAAAGTAGGTGATTATGTGGATTATGAAGAAATAGATTAAATTTGCCTCAAATATTTCGAATTAACCCTATATAAATACGCTCGAACATTGAAAATTATACAGAAGTTTTATCCGCACGCTCTTGCCATTTTTGGTTTCATTTTGGTTTCTCTAGTTTATTTTTATCCTGTATTACAAGGTAAACAGATCTTTCAGTCAGATATTGCTCAATATACGGGTATGGCCAAAGAGCAAAATGATTTTAGAGCTACAGATCATACGGAGCCGTATTGGACTGACGGAGCTTTTGGTGGTATGCCAACGTATCAGTTGGGTGCCAAATATCCTCACGATTACATAGGCGCATTGGATGATGCTATTCGGTTTTTACCTCGTCCAGCCGATTATTTATTTTTATATTTCCTTGGTTTTTATGGGCTTATGCTGGTATTGAAAGTAGATCCGCTAAAAGCTTTCTTTGGATCTATTGCTTTCGGTTTTTCTACTTATTTAATTATTATTCTCGGTGTTGGCCACAATGCCAAAGCACATGCGATAGGATACATGCCACTCGTAATTGCTGGAATTTTAATGGTTTTTCAACGACGTTATGTGGTTGGAGGCCTCCTTACCTTATTTGCAGCAGCCTTAGAAATAAACGCAAATCACTTTCAAATGACGTATTATTTACTGATTTTGGTTTTGATTGTATCTGGCTACTACGCCTATTTAGGAATAAAGCGCAAAGAATTCAAGCCATTATTGCAATCATTTGGTGTTTTGGTGATAGCGGGTATTTTGGCTATTGGTGCCAATGCAACCAACTTGATGGCAACAGCAGAGTATGCCAACTTTAGCACTAGAGGAAAAAGTGAATTAACATACAATCCTGATGGTTCATTAAACAATAGTTCAAGCGCTCTTTCACGAGATTACATTACAGAATATAGTTATGGCGTTGCCGAAAGTTTAAATTTGGTTGTGCCAAGATTATTTGGTGGTTCAAATAGTGAAAACGTAGGGACGGATAGTAATATGTATCAGTTCATGATTAGCAAGGGAGTGCCCGATGCACAAGCAGCTGACTTTGTTTCAGGCATGCCCACCTATTGGGGAGATCAGCCTATTGTAGCCGCGCCTGCATATATAGGTGTAGTTGTTTTCTTTTTGGCTGCTTTGGCTTTGTTTATTGACGAAAGAAAAATTAAATATGTCTTTTTATCGGGTGCTATTGTAGCTTTATTATTGTCATGGGGGAAAAACTTTCCAGCATTGACAGATTTCTTTATAGACATTGTGCCTTTGTACAATAAGTTTAGAGCAGTTTCTTCGATACAAGTATTATTGGAGCTATGCTTTCCGGTTTTGGCTGTCATGGGATTACAATCGTTTTTCACATCAGATAAAACACAACAACAAAAGGGATTGATTAGAACTACTGCTGTCGGAATTGGTTTAGTGGTTATTTTATTCTTGTGCAAAGGTTTATTTCAATTTTCAGGAGGAAGCGACGCCTACTTCATGGAATCTTATGGACCTGATTTTGTAGATGCTTTGAAAATAGATCGAAAAAGTTTGTATAGCGCCGATCTATTGCGTTCTACATTTTTTATACTTTTGGTTGCGGGTGCATTATGGTTAGTGATAAAAAATAAATTAGCACAAAATACAGCAATAATTTTGGTAGGTTTGTTCATGGTATCTGATTTGTTTTTTGTTGACAAAAGATATGTGGCTGCCAAAGATTTTGTAAGCGGTCGTGAAGTGGCAGTGCCTTTTCAAGAAACACCGTCTGATGCAGAAATTTTAAAAGATACGTCTCATTATCGTGTTTTTGAAGTTAACGGGAATTTCTCAAGTGCACGATCATCTTATTTTCACAAATCAATTGGTGGTTATCACGCGGCTAAACCAAGAAGAATGCAACAGCTTTTTGATTATCAAATTTCAAAAAACAACATGCAAGTCTTGAATATGTTGAACGTCAAATATGTGATTCAAACGGATAAAGAAGGAAAAGAGTTTCCAACAAGTAACCCTAATGCAAACGGGAATGCTTGGTTTGTACATGATTTGAAGTTGGTGAACAAGGCCAATGACGAAATGAGGACTTTGGACCAATTAAATACAAAAATAGCTGCCGTTTTCAATATGCAGATGTATGGTGATAAATTTAAAAACGCTCGTTTAAAACGAAATTTAGATACTACAGGAACTATTCAGTTGAACGTTTATAAGCCGAATTATTTGAAATATACCGCTGAAACTAAAAATGAAGGTCTAGCTGTATTCTCTGAAATTTATTATGAAAAAGGTTGGAATGCTTATGTTGACGGCGAATTAACCAATCATTTTCCTGTAGATTATGTATTAAGAGCTATGATGGTGCCTCCAGGGAAACACACAATTGAGTTCAAATTTGAGCCTCAAGTTATAAAAACTGGTAGTGCAATTACCTTGGCTAGTTGTGGTGTAATCTTACTATTATTGATTGGCGGAATTTATATCGAAAGAAAAAAAAATCTAGCCAATAGCAATGGTCTTGAACAGTAATTATGGAGAATAAAATCCGTACTGAATCAAATGACCCTTTAAAGCCTAGTGATTCAAAAGTTTTAATTATTACCTATTATTGGCCACCAGCAGGAGGTCCAGGTGTACAACGATGGTTGAAGTTTGCTAAATATTTACCTGATTTTGGTTTTCAACCTATTGTATATGTGCCTGAGAATCCTACCTATCCAATCGTAGACAACAAGTTGGTTGCTGAGGTTTCAGATAATGTAACGGTCATAAAACAACCTATTTTCGAACCTTATCAATTGGCCTCTTTTTTTTCGAAAAATAAAACCAAAAAAATTAGCTCCGGAATTATTCCGAATAAAAAGAAGCAAAGCTTTTTGGATAAAGTTTTCTTGTGGATACGAGGGAATCTTTTTATTCCAGATGCTCGAAAATATTGGGTAAAGCCTTCGGTTACTTTTTTGGAACAGTATATTGCAGAACATTCTATTAAAACCATTATAACCTCTGGACCTCCACACAGTTTACACCTGATTGGGCTACAGCTGCAAAAAAAATTAGGGGTAAAATGGTTTGCAGATTTCCGCGATCCATGGACTACTATTGGATACCACAAATCGTTAAGATTGTCTACTTATGCGGCTAAAAAACATAAGAAATTAGAATACCAAGTTTTAAATGCTGCTGACACTATAATTGTTACTAGTAAAACAACCAAAACGGAATTTCAAGCGATTACTACAAAACCAATTAAAGTGATAACCAACGGTTACGATAATGAAGCGGTTGGAAATCAAAAGTTGGATATCGCCTTCACTTTGGCGCATATTGGTTCTTTTTTGTCAGAGCGCAATCCAGCGATTTTGTGGGAGAGTTTGGTTGAAATTCTTGCTGAGGTACCAAATTTTAAGTCGCATTTAGAGATTAAACTTATTGGAGCAGTCAGTCAAGAGGTTTTAGAAACTATTTCAAGTTACAAATTAGATTCTTATTTGAATAATTTGGGGTACATATCACATGAGGAAGCCATTGCGCACCAAAAAAAATCGCAGGTTTTGTTGCTTATCGAAATTGATTCAGCAGATACCAAGAGCATCATACCTGGGAAACTTTTTGAATACATGGTTTCCAACCGTCCGATTGTGGCGATTGGTCCTGAAGATTCAGATTTTGCCGAAATTATCACTAGTACAAACACAGGCGTTTTCTTTCGATACACGGAAAAAGAGCGTTTGAAGAATAAAATTCTAGATTTCTATAATCAGTATTTGGAAGGTAAACTTCAATCGAATGCGGTTGGATTACAACAATATTCTAGAAAAAATCTAACCAAAGAATTAGCTTCGTTGCTGAATTCTAACCAATAATAAACCATAATTTCTAACCTTTTTCATGGGAATAGTATTAAATCAGTCGTTAAAGAATACCATCATTACGTATTTGGGTTTTGGAGTAGGAGCAATCAATACGCTCTACTTATATCCTGTTTTTCTGGGAGCCACCTATTATGCCGTGACCAATTATGTACTTTCGGCTGCCAATGTGATCATGCCACTGTTTGCCATTGGTATGCAAAATACTCTGGTCAAGTACTACTCACAATATAAAACGGAGGAGGAACGTGATCGCTTCATGTCGTTTACTGTTTTGTTTCCGCTACTTTTATGCATTCCGCTAGGATTGATAGGATTGTTTTATTTTGATACCATTGTGTATTTTGTTACCAAGAAAAACCCCATTGTCAAAGAGTTCATTTGGTTGATTCCGTTTGTGGGTATTTGTATGGCCTATTTTGAGATTTTTTATGCTTGGGCACGCGTGCACATGCATTCTGTTTTTGGTAATTTTATAAAAGAAGTTGGCTTACGTATATTTTCATTTTTTGCCACCATAGCCGTTTATTTTGGATACATTTCTCCTATAGAATTTGTGTATGTAACCGCTGGTTTGTACTTTTTAGCGCTGCTAATTACGATGCTATATGCCTTTCGAATAAAAAAACCAAATTTTCAATTTGTGATTCCAGACAACGTCAAAGAGATTTTGGAATATACTTTTTACATTATTTTGTCGGGTAGTGTGGCCAATTTGCTATTAGATGGAGACAAATTGATGTTAAACCAATACATGAAAATTGACAATATTGCTTACTACTCTGTGGCCACCTACATTGCTTTGGTGATTTCGGTGCCTAGTCGTGCTATGCACCAAATTGTATACCCAATCACGGCTAAATTAATGCATGAAGACAAGCATGATGAATTGAACAGTTTGTACAAAAAAACAAGTATCAATTTGCAGGTTGTGGGTGGTTTTGTGATGTTGTGCATCTTTGTAAATATCAATCAATTGTATGAATTGGTTCCAAAAGCATACAGTGGCGGAATTGTAGTTGTTTTTATGATTGGTCTATCAAAGTATTTTGATCTGATTTTAGGGAATAATAATGCTATTATCTTCAACTCCAAATACTACCGCATGGTCTTATTTTTAGGGCTATTTCTAGTGTTCTTAACTGTAGTGCTTAATATGTTTTTTATTCCACGTTTTGGTATCACGGGTTCTGCTTTTGCAACCTTATTATCGATCACCTTATATAGTTTGGCCAAATTGATGTTTGTGGTTAAACGTATGGATTTGTATCCGTTTTCTAAGCAAACGGTCTGGTCTATACTTTTGACAGCTGGGCTATTTTTTGCTTTTTACTTTTGGGAATTCCCAATGTATCCTTTAGTGGCTATTGCCTTAAAGTCGATTTTGGTGACTATCGCTTATTGGTATCTCAATTATAAATTCACCATTTCACCAGAAATTAATGGTGTTATTGATGGTTTGTTACGAAAAATCAAAAAGTAAGTTTTAGATCGAATGATTAATTGCCTTTGATAATAGCATTTAGCATACCCTTGAAGATGAAACCATGAAACGGCAGTACTGAATACCAATACAGTCTGCCTGCAAGACCTAGTGGACGGAAAGTAGCAGTTTGTTGTAGTTTGTTATCTTTGATTTTAAACTCCAACCAAGCCTCGCCAGGTAGCTTCATTTCGGCATACAACAGCAATCGACCTTCTTCTTTGTCAGCATATAATATTCGCCAAAAGTCCAACGCATCACCCACATTAAGTGCATCTGGATTGGTGCGTCCTCGACGTAGTCCTACACCGCCAGCAAGTTTATCCATGAAACCTCTTAGTTTCCAGAGCCAGTTACCATAATACCAACCGTTAATACCTCCAATTCCCCAAATTTTTGCAATGCTGGCTTTTCGATCAAGGATAATTTTTTCACGTTGGTCAACAAAACAACCATGAGAAGGTACCGTAATAAAATCTGATATGGTCATCGTATTACCACTGCTCACATAGGCGTCTTTCCAGCTTGATACGATCGAATTACTTTCGATTTTCAGAAACGCTTTTTTTAAGGCTTGTCTGTAAGTAAGGGGTTGAATGTTTAAAATGGTATTTAGGTCGTGGTTGCGACAAATGACTTCTATCTTCATGCTATCCACCAAGGCCGTAGCCAATTTGTAAGAGGTAGAAGTTACGAAATACAACCAATAGGAGGAGAGTTTTGGAGTCATTACGGGTACGATAACGATGGTGCGTTTTAGATTTCGTACTTGAGCAAACTCTAGTAACATTTGCTTGTAGGTAAGGATATCGGGCCCGCCAATATCAAAATTTTGATCGAATGTTTTGACGTTAAAAATAGTTTGAGTCAAGAATAAGATTACATCCGTCACACCAATAGGTTGACATTTGGTCATTAACCATTTTGGGGTGATCATAAAAGGAAGCTTTTCGACCAAATCACGAATGATTTCAAACGAAGCACTACCAGAACCAATGATGATTCCGGCCCTTAAAGTGGTAAAGTGATACGACCCTTTTTTTAAAATAAGTTCAACATTTTTGCGAGAAGCTAGGTGAGGAGATAAATCTGTTTCATTCACGATGCCGCTCAAATAGACCAAATGTTTTACGTTTGTGTTTGCAAGTGCATCCCTGAAATTTTCTGCAGATTGTTGTTCTAGTACTTCATAATCCGAGGAAGCGGACATAGAATGAACTAAGTAATAAGCACCATCAATATCTTTTGGAATACGGTCTAAAGATTTTTTGTCCAAAAGATCGATTTCGATAATAGCTATTTGATCTATTAAGGAAGCAGGTGGGTGAAATCTTTTTGCATCGCGTACACAACAAATTACTTCGTGTCCCGCGTCTACCAAAGCGGGTAGAATTCTTTTTCCGATGTATCCTGTAGCTCCTGTTAGTAAGATTTTCATGCTTCCGTGTGTTTATATGAATCCTTATAAATATAGCGAATCTAATGCTTGAAATAGGTTTCTTTTCGAAATAAAAAAAGAGGAACAGAAAATAGTACGGGATTTAGAATTTATAGCAATTCCAGAAGTTCTTCGGCGTTGTGAAGTAAAGTTTGTGCTCCCGTAGCTAGCAATTCTTCTTTCGGTCGAAAACCCCAAAGCACGCCAACAGCATGAAATTGTGCGTTAACGGCTGTTTCCATATCTACGCCACTATCACCTACGTACAAGACTTCATTTGGTTGTACGCCAAGTTGTGCAGCCATTTGCAATGCTACGACTGGGTTCGGTTTTTTAAATTCTTCGGTGGTTAGACCTTGAATGATTTCAAAATAATCTGGAAAGATTTCACCAGCGATTTTCTTTGTCAGAGCATCTGCTTTGTTCGATAAAACGGCCAATTTTATTCCTTTCGCCTTCAATTGATCCAGGAGAGATATAATGCCACTGTATGGTTTTGTAGTCAAAGTACAGTCGCGGTTATAAATTAGCATCATCTCATCGTAGCAACGATCAATTTCAGTTTCAGTTTGAGCATGTGCGGGTAAGGCACGAGCAACACTGGTACGCAATCCGCTGCCTACAAAAAAATTATAGGCTTGGTCGTCGTGCGTAGGGAAATTGTTGTTTGCCAAAACGGTGTTTGTGGCAGTTGCAATATCGCTCAAAGAGTTGACCAAAGTGCCGTCAAGGTCAAAAATTACTGCTTTGTACGTCATTATTTCGATTTTAATTTTTCTTTTAAATACTTGGCCGTAACCGATTTTTTGTTTTTTATAATTTCTTCAGGTGTACCTTGCGCAAGCAGTTGCCCGCCATGCTCACCACCTTCTGGACCTAAATCGATAATATAATCGGCACATTTGATCAAATCTAGATTGTGCTCGATGACCAAAATAGAATGCCCTTTTTCGATTAAAGCATCAAACGACGCCATTAATTTCTTGATATCATGAAAATGTAAACCCGTAGTTGGCTCATCAAATACAAAAAGTGCTTTTTCTTTGGTAACCCCTTTAACTAGAAACGAAGCGAGTTTGATACGTTGCGCTTCTCCACCGGATAGTGTTGAAGAGGATTGCCCTAACTGTACATATCCAAGTCCCACATCTTGAAGTGGTTTTAGTTTCTGTGTAATTTTGGCTTGCTTGTTTTTTTCGAAAAATGCAACTGCATCATCAATGGTTAAGCTCAAAATGTCATGGATATTTTTGCCTTCAAACTGTACTTCGAGTATTTCTTTTTTGAAACGTTTACCGTTACAGGTTTCGCAAGGTAATTGCACATCGGCCATAAAGACCATTTCGACATTTATTGTTCCTTCTCCACTACAAGTTTCACAACGTCCTGCGTCTACGTTAAACGAAAAATGTTTAGGCAAATAACCTCGTAACTTCGATAGTTTTTCTTTCGAAAATAAATCTCTAATATCGTCATAGGCCTTGATGTAGGTCACAGGATTGGAACGCGAACTACGACCAATCGGGTTTTGATCCACATATTCAATATGCTTAATGTGCGAATAAGATCCCTTGATTTCGGTAAACTGTCCTGCTTTTTCCCCCGCATTATCGAGCTTTTTTTGCATTGCTGGAAAAAGAATTTTCTTTACCAACGTACTTTTTCCACTACCTGAAACTCCTGTAATAACAGTCAAGACATCTAATGGAAACTTGACATCAATATTTTGCAAATTATTTTCACGGGCACCAATAATTTCGATAAAATTCTTAAAAGGTCGACGTTTTTTCGGAATTTCGATTGCTAAGTCTCCGTTTAAATACTTAGCGGTTAGTGATGTTGATTTTAATATTTCGTCATATGTTCCTTGTGCTACCAGATTTCCACCAAAAGTCCCTGCTTCGGGACCAATATCTATAATCATATCAGCGGCTTTCATGATATCTTCGTCATGTTCAACAACGATCACCGTGTTTCCTAAATCGCGCAAAGAAAGTAGTACTTTAATCAAGCGTTCAGAATCTTTAGGGTGTAGACCGATACTTGGCTCATCCAAAATATACATCGATCCTACCAAACTACTCCCTAAGGAGGTAGCAAGATTGATACGTTGCGATTCACCACCAGAGAGCGTAGATGAATTTCTATTTAAAGTTAAATAACTCAATCCTACTTCGGTCAAGAAGGAGAGACGGTTATTTATTTCGATTAACAATCGTTTGGCAATTTGTTTTTCGTAGATATCTAAAACAATATTTTCGAAAAAAGTAATCAAGTGCTGAATCGGTAGATCGACCAACTCAGATACTGTTTTGCCGTTTATTTTCACATAATTTGCTTCAACTCTCAGTCGTTTCCCTTTACAAGCGGTACATTTTGTTTTGCCACGGTAGCGGGAAAGCATGACACGATTTTGTATTTTATAATTTTTCGCTTCTAATTCCTGAAAAAAGTCATTCAATCCTTGAAAAAAGCTATTTCCTGTCCAGATTACTTCTTTTTGAGCTGCTGTTAGTTCGAAAAACGGTTTGTGGATAGGGAAATCAAATTTGTAGGCGTGCTTGATTAATTCTTCTTTGTACCAGCTCATGCTCTCGCCGCGCCACGGAAAAATTGCACTTTCATACACAGACAAAGAGGTATTGGGAACCACCAATTCGGCATCAATACCTATGATGTTTCCGTAACCTTCACACACAGGGCAGGCACCGTAAGGATTGTTGAAACTAAATAAATGAACATTTGGTTCCAAGAAGGTGATTCCGTCTAACTCAAAATTATTAGAATAAGACAAACGTTCCTTAGTGTTTATATCTTGTAAATAGCATTCTCCTTTTCCTTCAAAAAAAGCAGTTTGCACGGCATCAGACAAGCGGTTATAAAACTCTTCTTCGTCTTTGACTACAATTCTATCGATGATTAAAAGGATTTCTTTTTTAGCTAATTTAGCTGGTAGTTCGTCCAAACGTACCATTTCGTTATCAATCAAAACACGAGCAAAACCTTGTTGAAGTAGGGTATTTAGTTTTTCTTCAAGCTTTCGACCTTTCTCCAAAAAGATAGGAGCTAGGAGTAGCCATTTGCTATTTGGTTCCAAAGCTTTTACAGCATTTACAACATCGGTTACGGTATTTTTCTTTACTTCCTGCCCAGATATAGGGGAGTAGGTACGACCAATACGGGCATATAGGAGTTTGATATAATCATAAATCTCAGTTGAGGTCCCCACTGTAGAGCGGGCATTGGTAGTGTTTACTTTCTGCTCAATTGCTATGGCAGGAGCAATACCTTTAATGTATTCGACTTTTGGCTTATCCAAACGGCCCAAAAACTGACGCGCATACGAGGACAAACTCTCTACGTAACGACGTTGCCCTTCGGCATATAACGTATCAAAGGCCAAACTTGATTTTCCAGAGCCGGAAAGTCCAGTTATTACCACCAACTTATTTCTTGGGATGGCAACATCAACATTTTTAAGATTGTGCACCTGAGCACCTTTAATGATAATATTTTTCTTGGGATCTAATGTAGAAAGGTCAACTTGCATAAAAAAACGAATTTATACAAAAGTAAGTAATTTTAAACAGAGAAATAGGGGTGAACAAGTCATAAAATTGGTTAAAAATTGCAGATTTTGTAGCCAAAAATCCATTTTTAATTGTTGTATAGTTATTATCTAATTGTTTTTAAGGTCCTACTAATTTATAATCTTAAATTTACACTAGCAAAACTTCAAAAAATTTATAAGATTGAAAACAAAACTCAACCTATTATTTACTGTTTTTATAATATTCATTGCTTCTGGTCAAGATCTACCTCCGATTGTAAATTATAGTCCAATAAGCTATGGAGCAGGTAACCAAAATTGGATGATTTCGCAAGGAGATAATCAATTTGTGTTTTTTGCAAATAATGATGGTTTACTAGAGTTTAATGGCTCAAACTGGAAGTTATACCCATCACCGAACGAAGCAATTATACGGTCTGTTAAAGTGATTGGTGATCGTGTATATACAGGAAGTTACATGGAATTTGGTTTTTGGAAAAGAAAATCTGATGGTACCTTAAAATATTATTCTATTAGTCATTACATAAAGAGTAAAATTCTCGACGACGAACAGTTTTGGAATATTCTAAGCTATGAGCAATGGGTAATTTTTCAATCCTTGAATCGAATTTATATTTATGATACAAAGACTGGGAGTTTTAAAATAATAGCACCTAGTTCAAATATTGTACGATCTTTTCGATCCGATGGTGCACTTTATTTTCAAACGCACGGGCAAGGTTTGTACGAGATAGAAAGCGGTAAAAGTAAATTAATCGCTTCCAATACGCAATTAAAAAATAATAGGATAGTCAATGTTTTTCCGCAAGATGACAGCTTAGTTTTAATGACGCAATCCAATGGTTTTTACAAATTATTAGGAGGTGTTTTATCTAAATTAAGTACAGACATTGATGATCAATTAAAGGATGGTAGCGTTTATAGCTGTGCTCTCGTATCGGGCGGGTATGCTATAGGAACAGTTTCAAATGGAATTTATATTGTTTCGAAAGAAGGAAAGCTTCAGTATCACATTTCACAAAGGAAGGGCTTAAGCAATAATACTGCACTGTCACTATTTGAAGATAATGAGAAAAATCTATGGATAGGATTGGATAATGGTATTAATTGTATCAATTTAAAATCGCCTATTCAAAGTTATGTAGATGATTCTGGTGTTTTGGGGACGGTTTATACCTCAAAACTTTTTGGAGGTAAATTGTATGTTGGGACCAATCAGGGATTGTTTTGTAAAAATTTTCAAAGTAATGAAGAATTTCAGTTTGTAAAAGGAACCAAGGGGCAAGTTTGGTCTTTGTTTGTAACAGACGACACTTTGTTTTGTGGACATGATACTGGTACCTTCATTGTGCAAAACGGTCAAGCGCAGTCTATTTTTTCTAGTTCGGGGACTTGGAAATTTGAGAAAGTTCCAGGAAATAGTAATTTGTTAGTACAAGGAAATTACTATGGAATATCTGTTTTAGAAAAGAAAAATAGGCAATGGCATTTTCGAAATAAAATAATGGGCTTTGATTATTCGACCAAATATTTTGAAATTAGTTCAGATTTTGAAATTTATGTTAGTCATGAATATAAAGGTGTTTTCAGGTTGCAGACCGATGCGAATTTGCTGAAAATTAAAAATGTTTTCGCCTACAAAGAACCAGAAAAAGGAAAGAATGCTAGTCTAGTCGCTTTTAATGGTGCGATTTATTATGCTTATAAAAAAGGAGTTTTTAAACTCAATCCCAAAACCAAGCAGTTTGAAAAAGAGCCTATCCTAAGTACTGTTTTTGAAAAAGACGAATATACCTCAGGAAAAATGATTGTGGATGATTCCAATCGTATTTGGCTATTTTCAAAAAATTATATTAGTTATTTTGCACCAAACAAACTAGGCAATCAACTCAAACAAAACAGTATTCCAATTCCGGTTTCCTTGACAAATTCTATGCTAGGGTACGAAAATATTACGCAATTGTCTCCTTCCAATTATTTTTTTGGAACTACAGATGGGTATTATACAATGAATATTAGTGATCTCGTTTTTAAAAATTACAGCGTTCTGCTTTCAAATGTGAGTTCGAATGAATTGAATGGTGAACTGCATAATAATCCGATTGATGTTGAAGGTGAGTTTAATCATGACGAAAACAATATAAGTTTTAATTATACCGTGCCAGAATACAATAAGTACATTAATGCTGAATATCAATATGCCTTAGAGGGTTTTCAAGAGGAGTGGAGTGATTGGAATGTAAAGTCTTCGGTGAATTTTAAAAATCTTCCTTCCGGTGATTATGTGTTTAAAGTAAAGGCCAAGTTTGCAAATTCAAATTTAGAAAATACACAAGTCTACAATTTTACAATTTTGAAACCTTGGTACGGAACCAATTTTGCAGTTATAATGTATTTGATCTTAGGTTTTATATCGGTAAAGTTAATGTTGGACCAATACAATTTGTACCATCGTAAACAACAGGAGAAATTAATAGAAGAGAATAATCTTTTGCTCGAAATTAAAGAGCTTGAGAATGAACAACAATTGATGCGTTTAAAAAATGAAAAGCTGTCTCAAAATGTCGATGACATTAATAAGGAGTTAGCCGCCTCGGAGATGAACTTAAATAGTAAAAATGAGTTGTTGACTTTTATTCAAGATGATTTAAAAAAGAGTACGGAAGATGGAGATAGTCGAAGCATAAAATCGGTCATCTCGACAATTAATAAAAATATTACCGGAAAAGATTCCTGGAGTGTTTTTCAAGATGCTTTTGCTAAAACAGATAAAGAATTCCTGAAAAAAATGAAAGAGATTCATCCCAACCTTACGGCTAATGATTTGAAATTATGTGCCTATTTGAGACTGAATTTATCGTCAAAAGAAATTGCTCCATTGTTAAATATATCAGTACGTTCTGTAGAGATAAAAAGATACCGATTGCGTAAAAAAATGGATTTAGCACATGAACAAGGGCTTGCTGAGTATATTTTGGCTGTATAGTTCTACCAATTAAGCGGTCAAAAACTATACATTACCACAACATTTATAATATGTTGTGGTTTTTTTATTTTCTTAACATTTAGATTTTAGCTTTAATAATAGGAAAAATCTTTTAATATGCTTGTAATTAGCAGTAATACTGGTTTATTTTTGAATTGTATGTTTTTTGTAGAGGTTATTTTTGAGGAATTCGGACTTTGCTGTGTTAATTTTATCATTCACAAAAAACTAACTAATTATGAAATCAAATTATCTACTAATTGTTTTTCTAATGCTATCCACTTTGGGTTTCGCCCAAGGATATGATCTCAGTGGAGTAGTAAAAGAAAAAGCTACTGGGCTTACAATACCAGGAGCGAATGTTCAAATAAAGAATACTGCCATAGGTACATCTACAGATTTTGATGGTAATTTTACGTTAAAGAAAATACCTTCGGGTGCTGTTGTTGTAGTTTCCTTTATTGGTTTTAAAACTTTCGAATATAAAGTGACTGCTTCAAAAAACAACTTAGATGTTATTATGGACAGTGACGCAAAAACTTTGGACGAAGTTGTCGTGATTGGTTACGGTAGCCAAAAGAAAAGAGAAGTAACTGGAGCCGTATCTGTTATAGACAGTAAAACGCTAGAGATTTTGAAACCAGTAAAAATCGAGCAAGCGTTACAAGGTACTGTTGCCGGTGTAAATGTTACTACACAATCAGGGTCTCCTGGAGCTGCCTTGGATATTAGAATACGTGGAGTTGGTACAAATGGAACTAGTGGGCCAACTACTATTATTGATGGTTATGTTGGAGAATTAGGATTGCTAAATCCTAATGATATTGAATCACTTACTGTTTTAAAAGATGCACAAGCTGCTATTTACGGTACTATTGGTGCAAACGGTATTATATTGGTTACTACAAAATCAGGTAAAAAGAATTCTAAAGCAAGAATCTCATATAATACCTACGCAGGATTCCAAGAAGCTTCAAAAAAATTGAATTTATTGAATGCCACCGAATATGCTTTGCTTTTGAATGAAAGTTATGCAAATGGTGGAGGTGCAGTACAATATCCTAACGTAACCGGATTGGGTAAAGGAACTAATTGGCAAAAAGAAGTTATGAGTACAGGTGTACCAATCATCAATCACGATATGAGTGTTAATGGTGGGTCTGAGAAAATGACTTATGCTGTAAGTGCATCGCACTTAGATCAAAATGGTATTGTTGGCGAAAGTAAATCAGGATTTTTAAGAAATACTGCTAGAGTTGCTTTAGGGGCAGATGTTACAGATCGTTTAAAATTAAAAACCAATGTTATTTATACACAATTCGATCGTAAAACATTGAGCGAAAACGGCTTAGGTTCGGTTTTATTTAATGCTTTGAATGTACCAGCAACGATAGCTCCAAGAGATGCAGATGGTAATTTTACTTTGGTTCCAATTACAACAGGATTTGGTAACGAAATTATTAATCCATTGGCGCAGATTGATAACACTTACAATAGTTATAATTTTAAGAAAATAAATGGAAATTTCGGATTGGATTACAAAGTTGCAACTGGTTTAGTTTTTGCATCTTCTATTGGATTCAATACGTCAAATAGTAAATCGAGAATATTTGCTAAAGAAGTACATTATGGAGGAAAAGTTTTTGATGTAGTTAGAAGTTCAGTAACCCAACAAACGGTTAATGATAATAATTACTCTTTTGACGCATTTCTTACTTATACCAAAAAAGTAAATGATCATAATTTTGTAGGTACTCTAGGAAATACCATTTTTAAAGAATGGGGAAATAGTTTGACTGGAACAGGATATGATGTACCAAATAATGAATGGGCCTATGCTGATATATCTTTGACTACAGGTATTTTGGATGCCAAAACAAATGCTTCGTACGCATATGATGAAAGACGTCTTTCTTATTTTGGTAGAATGCAATATGATTTCAAAGGGAAATACCTTTTGTCAGCTATGTTAAGACGTGATGCGTCTACCAAATTTGGACCAAATAATAGAGTAGGTTACTTTCCTTCTTTTACTGCAGGTTGGGTGATCTCTGACGAAGGTTTCTTCGGGACAGATAAGAAAGTTAATTTCATGAAATTGAGAGCGAGTTACGGTACATTGGGTAATGACCAAATTCCAAATAATGGATATGTAGGTTTACTAGGTGGAGAAGCTACTTATGTAAGTAATGGTTAAAATTTAATGTCGTATTTTATTCCAAAATTAGTCAGGACAAAATTTAATTTTTCTTTGAGGTTTTCGAATGATTTATAAGCATCAAAATCTAACCATTGATATTTTATTCTCCGCCATAGAATTTCAATCAGGTTTAACTCTGGAGAATAAGGTGGCAAAAAGTAAATTAAAACATCTTTTTCTTTCCATTGTTCTATTTTAGCCATAAACTTCTTTGATTTGTGTATGGGAGAATTGTCAAGAATTACAATGGTTTTTTTAATGGTTTGTTCCACAAATCGATTCATAAAACTGATGATTCTATCTGAATTAAAGGTTGTTTCAAGTGTTTCGAAATAGAGTTTATTTTTACGGGTCATTAATCCAACTACATTCTGATATTTACCTTTAGCAGCGGGTAACAAAATTGGATTATCCTTTGTTTGCCAAGCATAAGGCACATTAGGAGAGAGTCCAAAATGACTTTGGTCTCCAAAATATAAATCAATATAACCGCTATCTTCCAAACTCTTTAATGTTTCTATCTGCTCTTGTTTAAATCTAAATTGTTCTTCGTTGCGTTTGCCTTTCAAAGAGAGTCTAGCTCTTTTCCACTTATAGCCCAGTAACTTTTAAAAAATTCTGCAAAGTCTTTTTGCAGATGACAATATTGTGTTGCTCCTCAAAGTAAATTAATACATTTTTTAAATTTCTATTGTGAAGTTCTAATTGCTTGGAAACTTCTTCCGTATAGTCTTTTAAAAGAGTTTTTGCTCCTCTTCCTTCTGATATAGCAAGAGAATCAACCCCAATACTAGCCCAACTATCAAACCAACGTTCAATCGTTCTGCGACTGACTTTAAAAATAGAAGCCAAGTCTTTAATCTTGTGTCTTTGATGTGATAAAACAAGGCATTGACTACGTTTCCTAACAGTATTATTAGGGCTATTTTGGTAAAGGTGCTCTAGTACCAAAACCTCTTCTTCTTTTAGTGTTACATATCTCATAATGAGATAAATATAGTAAATTTTTCATATATTAACAACAAAATACGACATTATTTTATTCTTATTACTTATTTAATGGTTCTTTGGTAAATGGTACTGCTATTGGTCAACTGGCTAATCCTAATTTAAAATGGGAGCAATCGCAAAAATTAGATGTAGGATTGGATGTAAACCTATTCAATAATAAACTGAACATTGTTGTAGATTACTTTAGAGATGTTCGTAAAGATTTATTAATTCAAAATATACCGGTTTCGGGTATTACAGGAGTATACGCACCAGGGTCTTCTTCACCAACTGTAAATGCAGGGACAGTGAGAAATACAGGTTTAGAATTTGCAACAAACTACAAAAATAAATTCTCAGAGAATTTTAATATGAGTTTAGGTTATAATGTGACTTTTATTAAAAATACTGTAACAGAAGTTAATAATGGTACAGGATATATTGAAGGAGGAGCCTTTGGTGTAGGTCAGGCAATGCCATCAAGAATGCAAGTAGGTTTGCCAATGGGTTATTTCTACGGTTACAAGACCAATGGAATTTTTCAAAATCAAGCAGAAGTTGCTGCAGCGCCATCACAATTGGCATTAGGAGCAAATGCATCACCTGGTGATATTCGTTTTGTGGATGTTAATGGAGATGGTGTTATTGATGTTAAGGACAAAACAAATTTAGGAAACCCTATTCCTAAAGCTACAATGGGTTTTAATATGCAATTGAATTACAAAAACCTAGATTTCGCCATGTATACCTTTGCATCAGTGGGGAATAAGATGGTTAGAAATTATGAAAGAAATGTAACAAATGCTAATCGTTTGACTTACGTGCTAGACCGTTGGACTGGAGAAGGAACTAGTAATAGTGTTCCTAGAGTGACTACAGGAGCAACTACAAACAATGTTTTCTCTGATTATTTTGTCGAAGATGCTTCTTATATCCGTATTCAAAACATACAATTAGGATATACCTTAAATCCTGAAATTTCTCAAAAAGCAAAAATTTCAAAACTACGTTTGTATGCAGGTGTAAACAACTTGTATACGTTTACAAAATATAAAGGTTTTGATCCAGGTGCTTCAAATGGTAGTCCAATTGGTGGTGGAATCGATTATGGTTTTTACCCTGTTCCAAGAACGTATATGGTTGGTCTAAATATTAACTTCTAATTCAAACAAAAATGAAAAAACATATATATAAAGGTTTAACAGCAATTGCTCTCTTTTCATTACTTACCGTTTCTTGTAGTGATGAATTCGTAGATCGTACGCCAGTTTATTCCATTGATTCAGAAAATTATTTCAATTCAAAAACAGATTTTGATAACGCTCTTGTAGCTGCTTATGATTTGTTACAATCTACTTATGTCAATGTAATGTTGGGAGAAATTGCTTCTGATAATACCTTGTGTGGTGGAGAAAGTCAAACGGATGTTATCGGTTTTCAACAAATTGATGACATGATTCATACTCCAACAAATAGCAATTTAAGAGATATCTGGAATTGGATGTTTGCTGGGATAAGTAGAGCTAACTACATTTTGGAATTTCAAAATAAAATTGATTTTGATGGTAAAACACAAATAATTGCAGAAGCTCGTTTTTTGAGAGCATATTATCAATTTGAATTGGTAAAATGGTTTGGTGGTATTCCAATTAAAGGTGATGCTCGTTTTACAATCGGAGACGAAAAAATTATTGCTCGTTCTACTGCTGCAGAAGTTTGTGCTACCGTTGAAAAAGATTTAATTTTTGCTGCTGCAAATCTAAGTGTTAGTCCAGCTCAACAAGGAAGAGCGACCAAAGGTGCCGCTTATGCATTGCTTGGAAAAGTTTATTTATATCAAAATAAATTTAAGGAAGCTGCTGATGCATTTGATAGTTGTATTGGTTTGCAAACCTATTCTTTAGTTACAGATTATAATACGCTGTTTGAAGAAGCTGGTGAAAATGGTAAGGAATCGATTTTTGAAGTTCAATATACAGATGTCGAGGGTGCTGGATTTACATGTTTACAATGTAGTGAAGGTAACGTAGCAGTTGGTTTTAACGGACCTAGAAGCTATGTCGGTTCGGTATTTACTTCAGGATTTAGTTTTAATATTCCTACTGCCAAAGTAGTTAATGCTTTTGAAGTGGGTGATAATCGTAAATCTGTTGCAATTCTAGATATGCCAGCATGGTCATTGGCAACAGGAGCGACCTACGGAAAAGGATATGAGGATACAGGTTACTTTAACAGAAAGTATATTCCAAGAAAAAGAAGCACTACTGCTGCGGGAGATTTAAACTTAACCAACCCTGCAAATTACAGAGCGATTCGTTATGCTGACGTATTATTAATGGCTGCCGAAGCGTATAACAGAGGTAGTATTAGTGATGCAACTGCTAGAGGATATTTGAACCAAGTTAGAAGAAGAGCTTTTGGTGATAACAATCATGATATAACTGCATCTGGTGCAGCTTTAACTGATTTTATTTATGCAGAAAGAAGAGTAGAACTAGTGGGTGAAGGACACCGTTTCTTTGATTTAGTTCGTACAGGTAATGCAGCTAAAGAAATTACTGGTTTTACAACGGGTAAAAATGAATTGTTCCCTATTCCTATTGAAGAAATTCAGTTTGCTGCTGGAAACTGGGCACAAAATCCTGGATACTAATAAAAAAAAACTATTATGAAAAATTTAAAATATATAGCAAGTCTTATTGTAGCTGCAGTAGTTTTTAGCTGTGCTACCGAGAATGATCTTATTGATTTGGATGCTCTTTCGGCACCAACAAATATTTCTGCCCTAACTACGGTTACTCAGGATAATACAGGTAAAGTTACCTTTTTGCCTCGCGGTGAAGGGGTTACGCAATATGAAATTCTTTTTGGTGATGGAACAACTACAGCGGCAATTGTAAGCCCAGGTGGAACAGTAGATCACATTTACAAAGAAGGTGTTTATGATGCGACAATTACTGGTAAAACTGTGAATGGAAAAAGTACATCTGTAATTCAAAAAGTAACAGTTTCTTTCAAAGCACCAGAAAACTTGGTGGTTACTATTGACAATGATTTGGCTACTTCAAAACAAGTGAATGTAAAAGCAACAGCAGATTTTGCCTTGTTTTATGATGTTTACTTTGGCGAAGCAGGAAAACCAAATCCAATTAGTGCAAATAATGGCGAATCGGTTTCATACACCTACCAAGAGGCAGGCGTGTACACCATTAGAGTAGTTTCAAAAAGTGCAGCGATTAAAACAACTGAGTTGTCAAAAGTGTTTACTGTTACAACAGTAAGTAAACCATTTACATCAGCAGCAACTCCTCCAAACAGACAAGCTTCAGATGTGATTTCTATCTATGGATCGAAATATACAAATGTTGCAGGTACAAATTGTTTTCCAGATTGGGGACAAGCTGGTCAAGGAAGTAGTTGGGCAGAGTTTGACTTAAACGGTGATAAAATGCTAAATTATATCAACTTGAGTTACCAAGGGATTGCGCTAGCAGACAATACTTCAATTGATGTTTCTGGAATGGAATTTATCCACATGGATGTATGGACCGCTAAGTTGCAAAAAATTGAGACGTCTTTAATTAGTAAAACAGGAGAGAGACCAGTTGTAAAAGACTTAGTTGCAAACCAATGGACGTCTATTGATATTCCTATTTCTGCCTTCACAAGTCAAACTGGATTTACTGTAAAAGACATTATACAATTAAAATTAGTAGGAACGCCATGGGCTGGAGGAAGTGTCTTTGTAGATAATATTTATTTCTACAAAACAGCAACATCTACTATAGGTATGCCTTTAGATTTTGAATCGTCTACTCTAACGTATCCTTGGACTTGTTTTGGATCTGCAAGCTTTGGTGCTATTCCAGTTTCTATAGTGACCAATCCTGATAAAACAGGAAATAATGTATCAGACAAAGTGGTTAAAATAGAAAAATCTGCTGGCGCGCAAGTATGGGCAGGAGCAAGTTTAGATTTGGATGCCAAAATGGATTTTACAAAAGGAACAAGCATAAAAGTCAATGTATGGTCACCAAAAGTGGGTGCTATTATTTTATTCAAAACAGAAGTATCTACATCTACAAAAGATGGTAATGGTAATCCAACAGTCTTTGTAGAGGTACAAGCTACTACTACAGTTGCAAATTCTTGGCAAGTACTTACTTTCGATCTTACGTCTGCAACTTCGTTCAAAACTACAAATGCATATGATAGAGTAATATTGTTCCCAGATTTTAATGTTGCGGGTTCAGGATCAACATATTATTTTGATGATATTAAACAATCCAACTAAAAAAAACACAAGATGAAAAATATACTAATAAAAATAATGGCTCTCTTTACCTTGTTATTGATGGTAAATTGCGCCAAAGATGATTATTCTTTTGGATCTTTAATAGCACCAACAAATATAGTGGTAACCTATGAACTAGTCGGTAAGACAGCTGCTATGCCCGATGGTGATGGTAGTGGTCTGGTAAAATTTACAGTAAAAGCAGATAATGCAATTTCGTATAAGTTTGTGTTTACAGATGGTACTTCAGAATCTTCTCCTAGTGGTGTTTTCGAAAAACGTTTTACAACTACGGGTGTAAATACCTATACTGTAACAGTTTTAGCCTCAGGAAAAGCAGGTTTAACTAGTAACACAACTGTTGATGTAAAAGTTTTAAGCACCTTTAGTGATGCCGAAGCTGTTGCCTTTTTAACTGGAGGTACATCAAAAAAATGGTACTTTTCTGCTTCAGAGGTTGGACATTTAGGAGTAGGACCTAACAATTCAGATGCTACACAAAATTACTATGGAGCATATTACCAAGCAGCAGCTTGGGAAAAAGCGGGAGCAGCAAGTAGCAGTTGTTTGTATAACAATGTATTGACTTTTTCTGAAGTTGGCGGACTATTGAAATTTAATTTGGATAATGGTGGTACTACTTTCTTTAATTCATCTTATTTAAGTGTTGCTGGTGGATCTGGAACAGATGATTCTTGTTTGACTTATTCGGCAACTGGAACAAAAGCGGTTTCTTTGAGCCCATCGGCTTCGGTTATCACCAAAAATGCTAATGCTGCAACTCAGACAAGAGGTACTTTAATGACATTCTCTGATGGTGGATTTATGGGGTATTATGTTGGACAAAGTACATACGAGATTTTATCTATTACTGAAAATAGAATGGTAGTTAGAGCTATTATGGGTAACAATCCTGCCTTAGCTTGGTATCATACTTTTGTGAGTACAAAGCCTACGCAAGCTGTAGCCACTGTAGATTACACAAAATTAGTTTGGTCTGATGAGTTTAACACAGATGGAACTCCTGATGCAACAAAATGGACTTATGACCTAGGTGCAGGTGGATGGGGAAATAGTGAATTGCAAACCTATACTAACAATACAGAAAATGTTGCCGTATCAGCAGGAACTTTAAAAATAACAGCTAAAAAATCGGGTTCTAGTTATACTTCTGCTCGTTTGAAGTCTGAAGGGAAATTCAAATTTACTTACGGTAAAGTAGAGGTAAGAGCAAAACTACCTGTAGGTGGTGGTACTTGGCCTGCAATCTGGATGTTAGGTTCTGATTACGCAACAAATACATGGCCAGGATGTGGTGAAATCGACATAATGGAAGCAATTGGAAACGAACCAAATGTGATTCATGGAACGCTTCATTATCCAGGGAACTCTGGTGGGAATGGTAATACAGGCAAAACTACGATCACAAATGCCTCTACTGAGTTTCATGTTTACAAAACAGTGTGGAGTGCAGCATCGGTAAAAATTTATGTTGATGATGTATTATTTCACACCGTAGCAAATACAAGTAGCTTACCTTTCAATAAAGACTTTTTCATGATATTGAACGTAGCCATGGGAGGAACTTTTGGAGGATCTGTTGATCCAACATTTGCTCAATCTGCTATGGAGATTGACTATGTAAGAGTGTACCAATAATTTATATAAAAATGCAGTTAAAAGGTCGAAATCATTTTCGACCTTTTGATTATAAATACGATAGATAATGAGAAAATTACAAACAGTATCATTTGTCCTGTCTGCCGTTGCGGTGCTTAGTTGTAGTCATAAAATTACACAGCCAAAAGCAGCTTTTGTAACTAAAAATAATTTAGACACTAGAGTAGATTCAGTTTTGAAATTGATGACTTTAGACGAAAAAATTGGACAACTGAACCAATACAACGGCTTTTGGGAAATCACAGGTCCAACACCAAAGGATGGTCAGGCAGCAAAAAAATATGCCGATTTAAAAAATGGTTTGGTCGGTTCTATGCTAAATGTCAAAGGTGTTAAAGATGTAAGAGCACTTCAAAAAATTGCTGTAGAAGAAACCCGTTTAGGTATTCCGCTTATTTTTGGTTTTGATGTCATCCACGGTTACAAAACGATCAGTCCAATTCCACTTGCTGAAGCGGCAAGCTGGGATATGGCCGAAATCAAAAAGTCGGCTGCTGTTGCTGCAGAAGAAGCGGCATCTGTTGGTTTGAACTGGACATTTGCACCTATGGTAGATATCGCACGTGATGCCCGTTGGGGTCGTGTGATGGAAGGCGCTGGAGAAGATCCATTTTTGGGAAGTCAAATTGCGGTCGCACGTGTAACGGGTTTTCAAGGTGATGACTTGACCAAGAGAAATACAATATTGGCTTGTGCCAAACATTTTGCTGGTTATGCTTTTGCAGAATCAGGTCGCGATTACAACACTGTTGATGTAGGCGAATCTACATTGCAAAACATTATCTTTCCTCCGTTTAAGGCGGCTTTGGATGCAGGTGTACGCACCTTTATGAACTCTTTTAATGAATTAAACGGGGTTCCAGCCACGGGTAATAAATATTTGCAGAGAACGATTTTAAAGGGTGACTGGAAATTTGATGGTTTTATAGTATCAGATTGGGGATCAATCAACGAAATGATTGCTCACGGTCATGCTAAAGATAGTAAGCAAGCCGCAGAGATTGCAATCAATGCAGGATCAGATATGGATATGGAGTCTAGTGCTTATGTTGAGCACTTAGCAACTTTGGTCAAAGAAGGCAAAGTAAAAGAAGCTTTAATTGATGATGCTGCTCGCAGAATCTTAAAAGTGAAATTTGAATTGGGCTTATTCGATAATCCTTATTTGTATTGTGATGAGAACTATGAGAAAGAAACAGTAGGGAAACCGGCTTTTCATGAAGCAGTTTTGGACATGGCAAAAAAATCAATCGTTTTATTAAAGAACGAAAAAGAGCTTTTACCACTGAAAAAATCAGGGCAAAAAATTGTTCTTATTGGTGCATTAGCCAATGATAAAACGAGTCCGCTTGGAAGTTGGAGAATTGGTGCTGATGATAATACAGCAGTTTCTCTTCTTGAGGGAATGAAAAAATATACAGGCAATGCATTAACCTATGTAAAAGGTGCTGACGTAGCTGTTGGAAGAACAGAGTTTGTATGGGAAACCAAAATCAACATGACTGACAAAAGCGGTTTTGCAGAAGCAATCGCAGCAGCAAAAAATGCCGACGTGGTAGTGTTGTCATTAGGGGAACATGGTTTACAATCTGGAGAGGGTAGAAGTAGAACTGATTTGGGCTTGCCTGGTGTTCAACAAGAACTTCTTGAAGAGGTGTACAAAGTAAATCCAAATGTAGTTTTAGTTCTTAATAATGGTCGTCCGTTGGCTATTCCTTGGGCCGATGCTCATGTACCAGCCATTGTTGAAGGTTGGCAGTTAGGAACTGAAAGTGGTAATGCTATTGCACAAGTACTTTATGGAGATTACAATCCAAGCGGAAAATTACCTATGACGTTCCCTAGAAACGTAGGCCAGTTACCGTTATATTACAATTACAAAAGTACGGGTCGCCCAATGATGAATGAACCAGAAAGCGTTTTTTGGTCGCATTATCAAGACGAAAAAAATACACCTCTTTATCCATTTGGTTATGGTTTGAGTTATACTAAATTTGATTATTCGAATCTTGAATTAAATCAAAGTTCATTTTCGAATGACGGAAAAATTGAGGTTTCAGTTACGCTGAAAAATAGTGGGAAGTATGCCGGAAAAGAAGTTGTTCAACTCTACATCCATGATATTTTTGCTTCGATTACAAGACCTGTAAAAGAGCTAAAAGGATTTGAAATGGTCGAATTACAGCCTAACGAATCTAAAAAAGTAACTTTTGTTATTGACAAAAAAACAATTGAGTTTTATACAGCAAATTCTAAATGGGAAGCTGAAGCAGGAGATTTTAAAGTGTTTGTTGGCGGAAGTTCTGCAAAAACATTAGAGGCTGATTTTCAATACCAAAAAAACTAGAAAGATGAAGAAGTATGCACTCTTATTTTTGATTTCAACGCTGGCCATTGCACAACCAAAAGGGAAAAAGCTGGTATGGGAAGAACAATTTTCAGGTAAGGAACTAAGTTCAAACTGGAATATTGAGCTAGGTGATGGCTGCCCTAATTGTGGTTGGGGAAACAATGAACGCCAACTGTATTCTGATCAAAACCATAAATTGGTTGAGGGAAACCTAGTGATTACAGCTACCAAAGAGGGTAATAAATACAGTTCTACTCGAATAACTACTCAAGGAAAAAAGGAATTTCAGTACGGGTATTTTGAAGCAAGAGCAAAGTTACCAGTTGGACAAGGTGTATGGCCTGCCTTTTGGATGTTGGGGTCAAATATCAAGCAAGTTGGATGGCCTAAATGTGGTGAAATTGATATTTTAGAATATGTGGGTAAGGAACCTAATATCGTTTTTACTTCCCTGCATACGCAAGACAGTCATGGCAATACTATTAATACAAAGAAAACCAAGATTGAAACAATCGAACAAGGTTTCCACTTGTATGCAATAGACTGGAGCAAAGATAAAATTGCATTCTTTGTAGATAACAAATTGGTGTATACCTTTGAGCCAAAAACTAAAACAGAAGCGACATGGCCGTACAATCAGCCGTTTTATTTCTTGATTAATCTAGCAATAGGTGGTGATTTTGGTGGTCCCGAAGTAGATGACTCTATTTTTCCGCAAAAGTTTGAAATAGATTATATAAAAGTTTATCAGTAATATTAAAAAGAGGAACAGTTTTTGCTCCTCTTTTTTTTTATTTTAAAAAAGCCCAAAAAACACTATTACACTACACTTTAGACCAAGGTGCGTGTATTAAAAATAATTTTAGCAAACATATTTTAACAACATTTAGTTGTGATTTTAAATAAATTTTTGTTAAATTTGTTTTAACAATAACATAAACAAAGCAAAAGCCTATAGCATAACAATACTTTTTTTTAGACAGTTACAAAAATTAAGAAAACTAAAAGGTATTATTATGGCTACTACTATAGAACACTCAGATGCTTTATTGGTCAAAGATTATGTAGCAGGGAATGAAAAAGCCTTGGAAACATTAATCAAAAGACATCAATCAAGAATATACGGTTTCATCTATTCAAAAATTGCAGATTCCGATATATCCAACGATATATTTCAAGATACATTTATCAAAGTAATCAAGACATTAAAAAATGATTCGTATAACGAAGAAGGAAAGTTTCTTCCGTGGGTAATGCGTATTGCACACAATTTGATTATCGACCATTTCAGAAGAAATAAAAAAATGCCAATGTTTAGAGAAACAGAGAGCTTTTCAATTTTTTCGATCATGTCTGACGATACACTCAATGTAGAAAACCAAATCATCAGTGATCAAGTAGAATGTGATGTGCGCAAATTATTAGACGAGTTGCCACAAGACCAAAAAGAAGTTTTGTTAATGCGCATGTATCAAGACATGAGTTTTAAAGAAATTGCAGAGGTTACAGGAGTTAGTATCAATACCTCATTAGGTCGCATGAGATATGCCTTAATGAACTTACGAAAAGTCATAGACAAACATCAAATTGTTTTGACCAATTAAACAATAAGTACAACATTTTGCCGTTCTATTATAAAATAATATAACCTACATTATGGCAAAAATTTACTCTAAGAAAAATGATGCTTCAAAAGCATTAAAACCTAAAAAAGAAATCGTTTCTTTTTTAATAAATTACTCAAAAGCCTTAACCATCATCAAAGGCAACGAACATACATTTGAAATCATTTCAAATTAAACTTTGTTTTATTTTTTTTTGTAAAATTCACTTATCTGATTCGTCAGTTAAGTGAATTTTATTTTTTAGCATAGCCGTCCAAAACTGTTTTACGTCCAATTGTCTTTGTAATGATATCTTTATCAAGATCCCAACCACGCGCAGGCGAAAATTCTCTACCATACCAAATCATTTGCAAATGCAAGTCGTTCCAGATTTCTTCAGGAAAAAGACGTTTGGCATCCTTCTCTGTTTGGACCACATTTTTACCATTTGTCAAATTCCAGCGGTACATCAAGCGATGAATGTGCGTATCAACCGGAAAAGCGGGTACCCCAAAAGCTTGAGACATTACCACACTTGCCGTTTTGTGTCCCACCGCGGGTAGTTCTTCCAAATACTCAAAACTTTGCGGCACCACACCACCATGCTTATCGATCAAAATATGCGACAACCCATGAATTCCCTTTGATTTCATTGGCGACAGTCCGCATGGTCGTATGATCTCCTTTATTTCTTCTACGCTCATTTTAATCATGTCATACGGGTTATCCGCACGGGCAAATAGTAAAGGCGTAATCTGGTTCACACGCACATCCGTACATTGTGCAGACAGCAAAACTGCTATCAATAAAGTATAAGGATCCTTATGGTCCAACGGAATCGGAATGGTGGGGTAGTATTCTTTTAACGTATTTATAACAAATGTTACGCGCTCTTGCTTAGTCATTAGTGTAATTTTATATCTTGTAAAAATAATATAAATTTTACTTAGTGCCTAATCCAGCTGTTCATTGCAAGTCCTCCCTCAAAAACTTTTTTTTCTAAGTTTATAAAGGAGCTTCCTGCCGGTCGCTCTTTATAAACAAGAAAAAAATAAGTTTTTTCAGTCCGGGCTTTCCATTACCATCTGGGGCAGAATCAGAAGTCAAAAGTCAAAAGTCAAGAATCAAAAGTCAATTTCAAATATCAAATTTCAAAATTCAATTTCAATTTTAAAAAATCAAATTCTATAGTTTATAGTTAAATTCAAATTTCGGAATAAATTTTAAACAGTTAATTATAATAACCTAACCAATACGTCTTAACGCAAAACATAAATATATGACAACATTAAAACAAGGAGATAAAGCACCCAATTTTTCAGGACTAGACCAAGACGGAAACGTACATACGCTAGCAGATTACGCAGGCAAAAAACTAGTGGTTTTCTTTTATCCAAAAGCAAGTACACCTGGATGTACTGCTGAGGCATGTGACCTACGTGACAATTTTGCCCGTTTTGAAGCCAATAATTACGCACTTTTGGGAGTAAGCGCAGATGCCGCTGCAAAACAAACAAAATTTAAAGAAAAGTATGAACTGCCTTTTCCATTACTTGCCGATGAAGATCGCTCAGTGATAGAAGCCTTTGGTGTTTGGGGACCAAAAAAGTTCATGGGAAAAGAGTATGATGGTATCCACCGTACTACCTTTGTGATTAACGAAGAAGGCGTTATCGATGAGGTGATAGAAAAAGTAAAAACAAAAGAACACGCTGCTCAAATTTTGAAGTAAGCGCTAACTTCATCTCATAAAAAAAGGTCTGCAATTTGATTGCAGACCTTTGTTGTTTACTTTTATTTTGAGAAGTTTTATTTTATTTTATTGAATATCCCTGATTTATCAACTTTATATTTGATCACTTGGGTTGTAGTATCACTTACTTGTTTTTTACCAACAATATCACCGGCTTCATTAAATGCCAAACCATCAACAGCTGTTTTCCTTACGATTATAGTTCCGTCTTTTTCGATCAAAAAGTTACGATAATATTCAGTTTCAAAGGTAAAACGGCAATCAACTAACAAAGCATCTTTTTGTACGCCAGCTTGATAACTATTAAGTTGCACGTTTACTACCTTCGAGTCATTTTCGCCAAAAGAATGATACGCTATTACCTTAAAATTAGTTTTATCCAAATCAAATTGGCTTAAATTATAATAATCAAAATCGGCCGTTTTATTGTAGTCAAAATCGTTTTCTTTTACATTAAAAGAAAGTTCTTCTTTTGTAAATGCCGTTGGATTTGGTAATCCAATAAAATCATATTCGCTGTATTCAGCATTAAATTTTAAATGCGGCTGTACGTCTTTCGAACTATAAAAATTTTCTACTTCTACTTTAGTTTCCGTTTCAGTTGGTACAGATGGAGTAGGCTTGACCTCTTTTTTACAAGAAGAAAAACTAAGGGCAATCAAACCTAGGATTAGCAATTTTCTCATAGTTTTATTTCTTTAAAATGAGGTTCATAATTTTGCACATGCAAATGATGATGGTGATTGGTGGTCTTGTGTGTGATATGGTGCAGAAACTTTGTTTTTTTATTGACGGTAACTGTCCATCCCAGCATTTTTTTCCATCCAAATTTGTATAGTGCATCATTCCATTTATTTTGTCTTCGGTAGTCTAGAGAATCTGCCGCTTTGTTGATGTTCAAGCTTGTGCCCACGCCACATTCTAGTGTTTTGTCGGCTCTTAAATATTTAAAATCACCATTATTTCCGTTAATATGACTTCGACTTGGTTTTGATGATCCGTCTTTGTGGCTAAAACCATTACAACCAATATCCAAATAATTTACCTCCAACATTGCGCCAAAAAAACTAGCTAAGGTTTGCTCGTTTACATACGATCGTGGAGAGTCCATGTTAAAATGATACTGAAAAGTCCCATTTTTATATGATTTTGGTACCTCTTCAAGGTTGACTAGATTTACTATTTCTCCAGCTTCACCACGGTATTTTTGTATTTTGTAAATTTTATAATCTCCTAGTTCATATTTCTTTCCCTTTTTATCAATGTAGACATAGCGGTATTTTCCTTTAAATTCCTCTTTTACTTTTTTGGGTATTACTTTTATTATCTTTCCGTTAAAATAGATTTTATAGGTTACTATTTCTACTTTTTGCTTTACAACTGCATTGAGTTTGGGTTTGTTGGCAGTCGTGTCCGGATTTCTTCTAAACAAGGTAGCTTTGGCGGCACTCTTGGTTGTAGTTCCAGTTCGCGTTGCCAAGCTGTCAATGGGTAGAGACAGTTTTGCAGCAGTAGCCGTAGTGCAAAAGAGCAACAATGTAATAATTGAGGTGAAAAGACGGTGGGGGCTGTACGTTTTCAAGTAAATGCGATTCTTTTTTTTTGAAGCCTTATTGAGGTTCAAAAGTTATTATATGGTAAAAGCAAGAACACAATGTATTCTTGCTTTTGTAGTGTGCTGCTTAATTTTTTTCTTCTAAAAAGTTATTCGGCTCGTAACCAAATAAATTACCTGCTTTTATAATCTCCGGAATACCATCTGGCAACATAGGCTCCCATCCTGTTTTTCCGCTGCTTATCATTTTTAGAACTTCTCTAGAAAATACAGTTAAATTATCTGGATCATAATTTTCGATGTCAATTACTTTACCATTAAATTTAAAGAACTTGTACAATTCTTTCATTCTAGGATGTACTTTCAAGTTGAGAGAAGTTTCAATTTCTCCATTTTCGTCCACCATTGGATATAAAAACACTTTCATGTCCCTAAAAAATAATTTTCCAAAAGCTTCCAAGATACCTCCGCTTAAATGGCGGTAGTACTTCTCATCAAATATATCAATTAAATTATTTACTCCCATTGCCAATCCCATGCGGGCTTTGGTATAGTTAGAGAAATATTCGACAACTTTATAATATTCTTGAAAATTTGAGATCATTACCGTTTGTCCAAGTGCACAAAGCAATTCGGCTCTGTCCATAAAGTCACGCTCGTCAATTTCACCATCAGAACGTAAGTTAGACAAGGTAATTTCAAAAATAGCCAAGGTGTTTTTTTCGTCTACTTTGTTTTCTTGGATAAACATCTCCAAGGATTTCTTGTACATGTCCATGTTAACTTTGGTCACAGGACGAAAACTTCCTCTCAAAGCAAGGATGTTCTTCTTGTACAAAATGGCAGCTGGCAAAACGTTTTTCCCTTGCGGATTAAACATCACGGCATCTGTCATACCGTTTTTAACCAATTGCAAACTCATCAAACGATTGTCTACTTCGGCAAAACGAGGTCCAGAAAAATTGATGGTATCAATTTCAAGTTGGTCTTTGTCAAGGTGATCATACAAATAACGCAACAATTTTTTTGGATCATTGTATTTGTAATAAGCGCCATATATTAAGTTTACTCCAAGAATACCTAATGTTTCTTGTTGCAAACGTACATCAGTTTCTTTAAAACGAATGTGTAAGATTATTTCGTTATACGCTTCTTCAGGTTCAATTTGGTAACTAATCCCGACCCATCCGTGTCCTTTAAATTGTTTTGCAAAATCGATAGTTGCTACTGTATTAGCGTAGCTAAAGAACATCTTATTGGGATGTTTTTCACGATTTAAACGTTGTTCAATTAAATTTACTTCATGATTAAGCATTCTTTTTAGGCGACTTTCGGTCACATAGCGACCGTCTGGCTCTATTCCGTAAACGGCATCGCTAAAATCTTTGTCGTATGCCGACATCGCTTTTGCAATGGTTCCAGAAGATCCTCCAGCTCTAAAAAAGTGCCTAACTGTTTCTTGTCCAGCACCTATTTCGGCAAAAGTCCCGTAAATGTTTTCGTTTAAATTGATGCGAAGCGCCTTATCCTTAACTGAAGGTATTTGCTCGATGACTTTGTCACCCTTTAATTTGATCTCAGTACCCATTTTTTTTATGTAAAATTGGCTTATATGTCACAAAGTTAATGAAATTGATAAGTAATGAAAGCTAATTAATGTTATTTTTGTAAAAAAATGAAATTGATTTGATAGTAAATTTTTTGGGTACAGGTACCTCTCAGGGAATTCCGATAATTGGTAGTGATCATCCAGTATGCTTGAGTTCGGATAGTAAAGATAAAAGACTACGGGTTTCAATTTGGATCCGGTGGGATGACTATTCATATGTGATAGATTGTGGTCCCGATTTTAGGCAGCAAATGTTGCGTGCCAATTGCAAAAAAGTAGACGGTATCTTGTTCACGCACGAGCATGCAGACCATACTGCGGGTATTGATGATATTCGTCCTTTTAACTTTCGACAGGGCGAAATGCCGATCTATGCGCATCCGCGAGTAATTGAAAATATTAAGTCGCGTTTTGCCTACATTTTTCAAACAGAAAATAAATATCCTGGCGCTCCTTCAGTGCGAACTATTGAAATCGCCAACAACCATCCATTTGAACTAGGACACAAATCCATTATTCCTATTGATGCTTTGCATGGTGATTTGCAGGTTTTTGGATTTCGAATTGATCGTTTTGCTTATTTGACAGATGTAAAATCAATAGAAGAAAGTGAAATAGCGAAGTTAAATGACTTGGATGTTTTGGTTATCAATGCATTGCGTGAAGAGCCTCATTTTTCGCATTTCAATTTGCAAGATGCGTTAGATTTTATAGCTTTGGTTAAACCTAAAAAGGCTTATCTGACTCACATAAGTCATATTATGGGCTTTCATGAAGAGGTACAAAAAAAGTTGCCAGAAAATGTATTTTTGGCTTATGATAATTTAGAAATTACACTATAATACAAATTTAAAATGAAAAGATCATTTTTGCTTTATGCTTTCATCCTGCTAGTTTTGGTAAATATTTTTACCTATGCCTATTATTCTGCCGAAGTAAAATTCGAACAAGAGCGCTACACACGTGTGACCAAAAAACTGAAAGACAGCTTGAGTTCTGTTTCTTCAAAATTAACAGATGCTAATTATTTTTCTTTAGAAAAAAACGAAAATGCTCAAAACTATTTCGAAGATTCCAATCCAGATAAGACAATTCAGTACGAAAAATTGATTCCAGTGATCAAAGAACGACTGATGGATTTAAATGCTAATCCAAAAGGGAATCCATACACCGGCCAAGATCAAATTGGAGCTAATAAATTCGTCATCAATAAGATAAAAATTCTTAATCACCGTTGGATTATCGTGGACTACAGCGATGGCGATATTTGGGGAGAGGCCTTGCTTAAATATTTTGTAAATGAGGATCAAACTTTGTCTTTTGAAGTAATACAGTCGTTGTTATACCAGAAATAGGGTCAATAATCAAATAGCAATAAAAGCAGCAATTATACAAGCGTATAGTTGCTGCTTTTTTTTTGATTTTTTTTAATCTTTATAAGAATTTTGTGATTCGTTAACATTTTTTTATATATTTACACGGTTCAATATTGAAAGTAGTTTTCTATTTGAAACAATTTTAATTTTTATAGGAAGGACTAGATTTCTTTTTTTTTAAAAAGGGTAAAATTAAGATTTATGTATTTTGTTTTGTTAAATTAAGTTAAAATTAGCTTGAAACAAGGTAAGATTAGATCAGTATTTTAGTTTAAATCAGTGTTCATTTATATAAATTTTTTATCACCTCTTAAAACCAAAAGAGGGTTTCAAAATTATTGCTTTTAGATTAAACATTATTACAAACCAAAACAACTAAAAATTATGAAAAACAGAATTTCAAGGTATTTGAAAAAAAGTACCTATTTAGGTCTTTTCTTGACACTGATGAGTGTTCAAGAATTTTATGCCCAACAAGTAACGGGTAGAGTGACAGACGAAACCAGTCAAGGAGTTCCAGGAGTTAATGTACTTAAAAAAGGAACTAGCTCAGGCGTTTCTACAGATTTGGATGGTAAATTTACTATCGCTGCCAAAGAAGGAGATGTATTATTAGTTTCGTTTATAGGGTATAATCCCCAAAGTATTAAGGTAGGGAAGTCGTCCACTATTAATGTAAAATTGGCGCCAGACGTAGCTTCTCTTGAAGAAGTTGTAGTTATTGGATATGGTACTGCCAAGAAAAAAGATGTTACTGGTGCTGTAAGTCAGGTAACCGCAAAATCATTTGCAGATCAACCAGTCGTGCGTGTAGAGGATGCATTACAAGGTAGAGCATCTGGTGTAATGGTATCGAAGTCAAGTGGTGCTCCTGGTGGAGAGATCAAAGTGCGTGTGAGAGGGGTGAACTCTATTACAGGTAGTAATGATCCACTAGTGGTAATTGATGGTTTAATTGGAGGAGACTTGAGTTCTTTGAATCCAAATGACATTGCATCTATGGATGTTTTAAAAGATGCATCGGCTACAGCTGTTTATGGAGTTCGTGGTTCAAATGGGGTAATTGTTATTACAACTAAGAAAGGATCGGGAAAAGGAAAAATAAATGTAGATTACTTTACATCTATAGCAACAATTCCAAAATATTTGCCAACATTGGCTGATAATGTAGGTGATTTTGCTCGAATAGAAAATGCTCGTAGAGGTACGGCTTTCTTTACTGCTGCTGATATTACTGCAATTGAAGCGCAAGGTGGTACAAATTACCAAAAAGAAATATTGAGAACTGGAATTTCAAAAAACTTACAGATTTCGGCTAGTGGTTCTGAAGGGAAATTAAGATATTTTATTTCTGGAAATTACAATAATGTAGAAGGAATTATTATTAATACCAATGCAGAGAAATTTGCAGCACGTTCTAATGTAGAAGCACAAGTAAATGATAAGTTGAAAGTGGGATTGAACCTGTTTGTGAATCGTTTTCAAAACCATAATAATTTTGAAACTTTTGGAAGTGATCAAGGAAGTTTGATCTACAAGGCTTTGACTTGGGATCCTACTACGCCAGTGTACAATGCAAACGGAGAATACAATTTGCGTTCTACTAGAAGTGTAGCTTCTTTGAATCAAAATCCAGTATATACTTTAGATAATAGTGATTTTCAACAAGTACAAGATCTGTTAAATGCGACTTTTAATTTAAGTTATAATATTTCTAAAGATTTTACGTATAGTTTAGTCCTTGGATCTGCGATTAACAATAATAGTGCACAAAACTATTTTGTGGAGAATAATAATAATATCCCGTCTGCAGGATTCGATACTAATAAATTCACTTCGTATCAAATGTCAAATATCTTGACATGGCACAAAGAATTTGGTAAACATGATTTGAAAATAACAGGAGTGCAAGAGTATAATAACTCTAAAAATTACATCAACTCTTTTTCTGGTTTGAATATTTCTTTACCAAAAGGATATTACTTCAATCAATTTGCTGATGCCTCTAGTAAAAAGTACGCCAGTAATTTTGCACAACAAGAGTTACAATCCTTCATGCTTCGTGGAGAGTATATCTTCAATAATAACTTATCGGTAACTGTAACCACTAGACGTGATGCTTCATCTGTCTTTGCAAAAGATAACAGAGTTGGGTACTTCCCATCTGCAGCAGTTGGGTATAGTCTTGACGAATTCTTACCGAAAGAAAGTTTTGTACATGCTTTAAAACTACGATTGGGTTGGGGACAAGTAGGAAATCAAAATATTGGTGCTTATGCTACGGATACAAGATACAACAATGTGTCGTATTCATTTGATGGAACAACGGCTTCGCCAGGTATCTTTCTTTTAAATTACGGAAATAAAGATTTGAATTGGGAAACGACTACACAATCCAATTTTGGAGTTGACTTAGGTTTTCAAGATAGAAGAGGAAATTTAAGTGTTGATGTTTACAAAAAGAACACTACTGATTTATTGTTAAATAATCCATTATCTGGATTAGATGGTGGTGGTGGTGCCGGAGGTAGTGCTCGTGGTTTTATCACTAATAATGTTGGAGAAGTAAGTAATAAAGGTATTGATGTAAACTTAGGTTACGATATTTTTAAAAATGATGATTTTACTTGGAACTCCAATGTTTCAGTTTCTTATGTAAAAAATAAGGTTGAAAAATTGAGCGACGGTAGAACTAAAATTGATGGAACTTTTGTTGCACCAGGAGGTCAATCAAGGGTATTAAACGTAATTGAATTAGGACAATCATTAGGACAGCTATACGGTGCTACATTTTTAGGAACATGGAAAACAGAGGATGTTATTCCAGTAAGCAAAACAACAGGAACTCCTGCAGGTGTTCCAGGACAAGCAAAATATGTTTTGGATGACAATAACAACGTAGCCTTTGGTGCTATTGGAAATGGAACACCAAAAATGTTTTTAGGTTGGAACAACTCTATTACTTACAAAAATTGGAACTGTAATATCTTTGTTCAAAGTGTTTCTGGGTTTGATATTTACAACATGACACAAGCAGGTATTAATGGAGGTGCTGGAGATTCAAGAAGTTTCATGTCTGCAGAGCAAGTAAATCAATGGACGGCTGCAAACCAAACTAATGTACCAACCAATTCAATTTTTTCAAACTCCTCTAAATTCTTAGAGAACGGAAACTTTATCAGGTTGAGCAACTTAAATATTGGATATACTTTTAAAGATGTTGCAGGATTCAAAAATACGTCTCTTAAGGTATATGCTTCTGGACAAAATTTATTTTTGTTTACTAAATATTCAGGTTACGATCCAGAAAATACTACAACAAGATCTACACAAGGTACATCTGATGTTACAGCGGGGATCAATGCAGGAGCATTTCCTACGCCAAGAACATATACATTGGGACTTAAATTTCAATTGTAATAGTAATTATTCGTTTAATAAAGTATAGAAAGTATGAAATCAAGATATAAAAAAATAAAACGCTATACAGGAGCCTTCTTGGTAGCATTATCAGTAATAGGAGCCTTCAATAGTTGCGAACAATTTGATCTGAATGAAAATCCAGGTGAGTCACAGTTCATCGTAGCGCCTTATTCTACAATTAATGAAATGGAACTAGCTGTTACAGGGATGTACGGTAAATTTAGAGATGCGGCACAAATGTCGACTTTCTATGTTAGTGGTTGGGGAGGTGATGATATCACTACACATCCATTAAGTAACAAAGCCGATTTTAGAGAATTTGACCAACGTAGTTTAACGCCTTACAACACAAGAACATTAGATACTTGGAGAAATGTTTATGGTTTAATTCGCTCTGCAAATACAGTTTTAGAAAACACAGCTGCTTCAACTTTGCCAACTACAAGTCAAGCACGTAAAGATGTTTTACTAGGAGAAACGTATTTTTTAAGAGCAATTATGTTCCACCATTTAGTGCGTATCCACGGTAAAATTGTAATTAAATTGGATACCAAATTAAGTGAAAATCCAGTTTTATCTCCTACAGTAGACGTGTACAAGCAAATTGAAAAAGATTTATTACTAGCAGAATCATTATTGCCTACAAAAACTACAGTAGGTTCAGCTAGACCAAACAAAGGATCTGTTAGAGCAATTTTAGCTCGTTTGTATTTGGATTGGGCAGGTTTCCCAGTAAAAGATGCGACAAAAAACACCAATGCGGCATCTAGCGCTAAAGCTGTTATTGATAATCAAGCCTCTTTTGGATTTGGAATGGTAACAGATTTAAATTCTCTTTGGAGTGAAGCAGGTAGAAACAATACGGAATCTGTTTTTACAGTCGAATTTTGTCAGCCTTGTGGATTACAAAATGCTAAATATGGTATGTTGGGAATTCCAGGAGATATTTTTGGATGGGGAGAGACTTTTGCAGAAGTTCGTTTTTACGAAGATTTCGATAAAGGGGCAAATTATACCAATTTCAACTCCTACAGAAAAAATGCAACCTATTATGAAACGTTACCATTGGATGCAAACGGCAAACCAACAGCAGCTGCTGTAGGCGCTCCGGTCAAGACTTGGAGTTGGAGAGAATCAAAAGATGTTCAAACACCAGTATTCAAAAAAGTAGTAGGTCTTTTGGCTGAAAATGCAGGTGTAAACTTTTATACTTCTAGAAATGATTACTGGATGAGAATGTCTGAGGTGTACTTGATCTATGCTGAAGCATCAGGTGCAGCCGGTGGTGTTGTTCCTCCAGATGCTTGGGAAGCATTAAATAAAGTACGTCGTAGAGCAAACAATTTACCTATAAATACTGCAGCTCCACTAATTGATGTGGTTTCAGGTAATTTAGTGGATATCGCATTTATAGAACGTAAGTGGGAGTTTGCTGGAGAGTATGTACGTTGGAATGACTTGGTTAGACGAGAAAAAGTCGCCGAAGCACTTGGTGGAACTGCAAGAGATCCGCAGGTGACAATCGGTACAAAATATAATGCTGATGGAAGCAAAACTCCACAAGCCTTAACCAAACCTGTCAATGCAATTTTAGGATCTTTGACAAATACAAATTACTTTGCGCCAATACCGCAGTCTGAAGTAGATTTGTATCCAAGTTTAAAGCAATAGGACAAATTAAGTTATAGAATCTAAAAACGGTACTGCCTCATGGGTAGTGCCGTTTTTTAGGTTTTTATTCTAGTTTTAAATCTAAATATTGTATTTTTAAAACCATATCAAAAGCTAACTATTTTTCTAAAACCATATGTTCAAATCTACTTCTCATAAAATACTATTATTTGCTTTAGTAGTAACTACAATTTTTAATTCCTGCAAAAACAAAGACGGCAATACAGAGGATGATTCTGTATTGTTTACGACAATTACGCCAGAAGAATCGGGTGTTGCTTTTGTAAACGAACTCAAAGAAGATCTTGATCTAAATTATTTTCAGTACAACTACATGTACATCGGTGGCGGTGTTGCAACTGCCGATTTCAATAATGACGGGTTAATTGATTTGTTTTTTACGTCAAATACACACGACAACAAATTGTACTTGAACAAAGGTGACTTCAAGTTTGAAGACATAACTGCAAAAGCAGGAATTACCAAGAGAGCCGGTTTTGATGCAGGAATAACAGTTGCCGATGTTAATAATGATGGCTTCATGGATATTTATATCACAAGAGGTGGTTGGGACGACTCTGATAATAAGTTTGCCAATATGTTGTACATCAACAACGGTAATATGACTTTTACCGAAAAAGCAGCAGAGTTCGGAATTGCAGATGCCAACCGCGGAATCAATTCGGTGTTTTTTGACTATGATAATGACAATGATTTGGATTTATTTGTATCGAATACGCCCGATATGACTAGCAAACCAGAGTTGGGTGATTTCAAGAGCTTAAAAACAAATCCAAATACAATCACCAAAAAAGGAAGTGACCGCTTGTATGAAAATGATGGTAAAGGACATTTTACAGATGTTTCTATAAAAGCCGGAATTGGGCCAGATACAGGATTCGGACTCAACCCAACAATTGGAGATTTGAACAATGATGGCTATTTGGATATCTATGTATGCAACGATTTTAATATTCCTGATTTTGTTTACCTCAATAACAAAAACGGAACGTTTACCGATCAGCGTGAGGCTGTGGTTAAGCATATGTCTTTTAATAGTATGGGCGGTGATATTGCCGATATCAACAATGATGGTTATTTGGATATCATGACGTTGGATATGAATCCCGAAGATTACATTCGATCCAAAACCACGATGGGAATGACCTCTAAAGAAAATTTCGATCAAATGGTTGACGAAGGGTACCACCACCAATACATGCACAATATGTTGCAACTGAATAATGGTAACGGAACTTTTAGCGAAATCAGTAAAATGTCTGGAATCGCGAATACCGATTGGAGCTGGTCTATTTTGTCAGCCGATTTTGATTTGGATGGGTTCAATGATGTTTATGTGACCAACGGCGTTTACAGAGACGTAATTGACAAGGACAAAAACAATGAAATTTTAGCCATTTTAAGAGCTAATAATCGAAAACCAACCAAAGAAGATTTCTTGGGCTTTGCACAAATGTTGCCGCAGCAAAAATTGACCAATTATTTTTATCGAAATAAAGGAGATTTGACATTTGAAGATAGTTCGAAAAAATGGAGTACAGCAACCAATACTTTTTCCAATGGTGCTGCTTATGCCGATTTGGACAACGATGGAGATTTGGATTTAGTCGTAAATAATATCAATGAAGCTGCGACTTTGCTGAAAAATAATTCGAGAGAATTGGATAAAGGGGAGTTTTTAGAAATTAATTTCAAAGGACCTGCAACCAATCCTTTTGGGGTTGGAACAACTGTAAATTTAGTCTTGAAATCGGGCGAAAAACAAACCCGTCAATTAATAAATACCAAAGGATTTTTGTCAGCAGTTTCCAATCAATTGCATTTTGGTATTAAGAAAGAGGAAACGATTGATCATCTTGAAGTTATTTGGTCTGATGGTAAAAAGCAAATCATCAAAGCACCAAAAAACAATCAGCAATTGGTTGTGAAGTATCAAGATGCAGTTGCAGGAACGACCAAAGCTGTTGCAGGCGCTATTTTATTCAAAAAAATGCCTTTTAGCTACAAGCATACTGATCCAAAAACAAACGATTACAAAGATCAAATTTTGTTGCCACATAAACTATCTCAGACAGGTCCTGCAGTAGCCAAAGCGGATGTGAACAAAGACGGAATCGAAGATGTGTACCTAGGCGGAGGTCACGGTCAAGCGGGGCAATTGCTTTTGGGTACAAGCACGGGCGGATTTTCGGCTCTTAACGTTGCAGATTTTAATTACGACAAGCAATTTGAAGATGTAGGTGCATGTTTTTTTGACGCTGATAATGATGGCGATCAAGATTTATATGTTGTGAGTGGGAGTTATGAATTTGATAAAACACCCAAATTGCTGCAAGATCGTTTGTACCTGAACGACGGAAAAGGACAGTTCAAACGCGCTATTAAAAATTTGCCTGAACTGTTTTCTGCAGGTTCTGTAGTGGTTGCCGCTGATTATGACAATGATGGTGACATGGATTTGTTTGTGGGTGGGAGAGTAGTTCCAAACAAATATCCTTATGCACCTAATAGTTATTTGTTGACTAATAATAAAGGTGTCTTCACAAATGAAACACCATCCAAAGCAGGTACTTTGCAAACCATCGGAATGGTGACTGATGCAGTTTGGTTTGATATTAATAATGATAAAAAACTTGATTTGGTAGTTTGTGGTGAATGGATGGGGATAGAAGTGTTCCTAAACAAAGGCGGATTCTTAGTGCCGACCAACGATTACAAAGCACTAGCCGATAGCAAAGGTTGGTGGAATAAACTGCTAGTAGCGGATGTTGATGATGATGGCGACCTTGATTTGGTTGCAGGGAATTTGGGACTGAATTATAAATTTCATGCCACTCCCAAAAAGCCATTCCATGTGTACACGCATGACTTTGATTATGATGGCGTAGAGGATATTTTTCTAGCCAATGAGTACAATAACACTCAAGTACCCGTGCGCGGAAAAGGCTGTACGGCTCAGCAAATGCCACATTTGAAAAATAAAATAACGAGCTACAAAAACTTTGCAGACGCAGATTTAAAAGGAATCGTAGGGGAGAGTATTAATTCGGCTTTGCATTATACGGTAACCGAATTTAGATCTGGAATTTTCATAAATAATGGCGCAGAAAATTTTGTTTTTGAACCCTTTTTGAATGAAGTGCAAACGGCTCCAATCAACAGTATTATTTATGATGACTTTGATGGTGATGGAAAAAAAGATTTAGTGATGGCAGGGAATAATTACCAGTCTGAAATTGAAACTACCCGATCAGATGCTGGTTTGGGCTACTTTTTGAAGAAAAACGCAAAGAATAAATTTAGTTATGTTTCGAATAAAACATCTGGGTTTTTTGCAGACAAGGACGTGAGAAATTGTATCGAAATAAAAAACAGCGGTAATAAATATATTTTGGTTGTAAATAATAACAATACGCACGATTTATTTAAAGTTGTATCTAAAAAATAAATTACATTTACTTTCAAATCAAAAGCTTCAAAAACTGTAAAAAGATTTTGAAGCTTTTTTTTAGACCAAACCAAAAAAATTAACCAACCCCTTTTTCATTCGTATAAAATGAAAGCATTCCAATCCATTTTAGATCCTCGATCTATGTTCGTTCTTGTTCTTTTTTGTCTCTTTAGTAGCACTATAGTTGTTTTTGCACAAGGAAATGTCATTAAAGGAAGTATAACAAACAAGGAAAATACACCCTTAGAGTCTGTTTTAATCACTGTTGTCGGGACCAAAGATGCTGCTTTGACCAACAGTAACGGAATTTTTTCTATTCGAACAAAACCTTCCTTCCCATTGCGATTAAAAATTCATTTGGAAGGCTATACCACCAAAGAAGTTGCTTTGAAGTCGGCTGATTTTGTTACAATTTTACTCGAAAGCAATAACAATTCACTTGATGAGGTTGTAGTTTCGAGTGGGTATATCGTCCAAAAGAAAACAGAAATTTCAGGTGCTGTAGCGTCTATCTCCGCTAAACAAATTCAAAATAGACCCACTACTAGTTTTGACCAATTGCTAGGAGGGCAAGCCACAGGTATTGATGTTTTGCAATCCAGTGGTGTGCTCAATTCTACCCCCGTAATGCGCATACGAGGACTGAATACCATTACTTCGGGACTTTTTCCACTTGTTGTGGTTGATGGAGTTAGCGTTTTTGTAGGTTCGATAGGAGGGATGACAGGAAACAATCCGCTGTCAGACATTAATCCTAATGATATTCAGACTATTGATGTTTTAAAAGATGCTTCGGCCTCGGCAATATATGGTTCACGAGCAGCAAATGGTGTAATTGTAATCACGACCAAAAAAGGAAAGATTGGTAAGACCAAATTCAACTATGACTCTTGGTACAGTGTGAATAAACCGTATAATTTACCCAAATTATTAGGAGCGGAAGATTATGTAATGATCAAAAATGAAGCCTTGGTAAATGCTGGAAAAGCGCCAGGTTACTTCTTGTCTTATAATCCAGATGGTAGCCTAATAGATACCAATTGGTATGATGTGGCGTATAGACCCGGTTTTTCAAACAATCACAATTTGAATATTTCGGGAGCCAATGAAACTACCGACTATTATTTTTCGGTAGGGTATAGCAATCAAAATAGTTTTATTCGAAACAATAGCTTTGAACGCTATGCTTCCCGATTAAACATCAACCACAAAGTAAATCAGTATTTGAAGGTTGGAGCTACCTTATCTTACAGCAACGGATTGAACAAGAGTCCAAATACGGGTGCCATTTCTAGTAACACAAGCTCGTCATCTGCCTACAATACCGAGTACATCACCAATGAACCTATCGGGCGTATGACCTATGTACTGCCGCCAAACGTACCTGTCTATGCTCCTGATGGATCGTACAGTATTCAAAACGGAACTAGTGTAGGTTATGGAGCTAATATTCCAGCTGTGATTGGGACTATTAACGCTTACAATTTGGCGATGGTACAGAATTTGGACACCAATTCATCACAAAATAATGCATTGCTTGGTAATGTATATGCCGAAATAGCGCTATCGGAAAATTTAAAATTTAAATCCAGCTATGGTCTAAATAATTTGCAGGTGACCAACAGCTCATTTCTGAATCCACTTCATGGGGGTGGTGCTTCATCAAATGGTGTGGCGACCAATATCGAAACAAAATACCTTCGAAAGGATTGGATCAATACCTTGACCTATACCATAGATTTTTCGAACAAAAATCATATCAGTATTTTGGCAGGTCAGGAACAAATTAAAACCACTACCAACAGTTGGGGGGCATCACAAAGTAATATCACCGATCCATCATACACCAATTTTCAAGGCGGTTATACCAACATTTCGCCAATAGGAAACAGTTTTGGAGAGAACGGATTGGCTTCTTATTTTTCGAATGTAAATTACAATTTCGATAAACGTTATTTTGTAAGTGTCAATGCCCGTAGAGACGGACTTTCTGCGCTGGCAGACGGCAATAAATATGGGAATTTTGGAAGTGGATCTGTAAGTTGGGCCTTAAGTCAAGAGCGATTTTATCAGCAATTAAGAATTAGTAAGCTAATCAATTCCTTGAAATTTCGTGCTAGTTACGGTGTGGTGGGGAATAGCGAAATCGGAGATTATCCTGCCAGCGGAACCTACAGTTCGAGTACGTATGCGGGAACGCCAACGCTCGGGTATTCGCAAACGGCCAACCCCAATTTAAAATGGGAAACTAGTAGTAAACTGGACCTAGGACTGAACTTTGCAATTCTAGACAATCGTGTGACATTCGAATTTGATTATTATAAAAACACCATCAAAGATTTGATTCTAAAAGCACCGCAAGCTTTATCAGCAGGAATTCCGAACAATTACATCAATGCCAATATTGGTGGAATGTACAACAAAGGAATCGAGTTGGGCATCAATGCTTTGGTTTTAAAAGGATCTGATTTTACGTGGAATGCCTCTTTGAACCTTTCGACCTTGAAAAACGAAGTAACTTCACTCGCTACAAATGTGTTTGTTCCTAGTGTTTTTGGAGTACAAAACATGACTCGTGTAGGTTATTCTGTGGGGTCCATTTTTGCTGTTCCAACCAAAGGAGTTAATCCAGACAACGGTCAAATGGTTTTTATCAATAGCAAAGGGCAAGAGGTGCAGTACAATCATATAGGTTCGCCAAAATGGACCTTTCTTGACGGGACAGCCGCTCCAGCAATTGATAATTATACCGATGGTGTGATTCAGGGGCCGTCATTGCCTAAAGTTTTTGGAGGATTGAACAACAGTTTTGCGTACAAAAATTTTGATATGACTCTTAATTTTACTTTTGTATCGGGTAGTAAATTGTACAATGGTACGAGAGCGACCAACTCTGATCAGCGCTATTTTAATAATGGTGAATTCATCAAAAACCGTTGGACAACACCAGGCCAAATCACCGATATTCAAAAATTATATTATGGTGACAATGTTTCGGCAGGATTCTCTTTTACTAGCACGTCAAAAGTGGAAGATGGTTCGTACATAAAACTGAAAAATATTTCAGTAGGATACCATCTTCCGATTCAGAAAACGTTTTTGCGTGACCATCTTTCGAGCACTTACCTGTATGTGCAAGCCGGTAATGTGTATACTTGGACTAAATACCGAGGGTCTGACCCAGAGGTTTCTATCAATGGAAACTCGATCAATTCGGGCAAAGATCAAAATGTTCCTCCCAATGCACAAACAATCACTTTTGGTATCAACGTCGGATTTTAACGACCTTATTTAGCATAATATAATGAAAAAATTCATCCTATCTAGCCTAACAGTTCTGCTTGTTTTTGCAGTATCCAGCTGCGAAAAAGACCTTTTGGACACAACACCCAAAACCAGTATTCCGGAAGCCGATGCCTACAGCACGCCAGGAAAAATGGCAGCTCAAGTAAATTATTTGTACAAGCTGCTTCAAAACCAAAGTTTGTATGGCGGTCGTTTTATTGTTTTTAACGAACAAAGAGCAGACGAATTTGGCCAAAGCGACGGAAATGCCGCAGCAGGATCAGCTGTTTGGAATCAAAACGTAGCCTCGACCAATGATTTTGTAAATAATGTTTGGTCGGTTTGCTACACAGCGATCAATGCGTCCAATATTTTGATAGACAAGCTGAATACTACAACTGTACTGAGCGATCAAGTAGCCAAAAATTATCGTGCCGAAGCGCAATTTGTGCGTGCGTTGTGCTACCTAAGCCTTGTACAAACGTATGCCAAGCCTTACACACTCGACAAAAACGGATTAGGTGTTCCTTTGCGTCTTGCACCTATAACGACCGCTGGCAACAATGATTTGGCTCGTTCCAGTATCGATGCGATATACAAGCAAATCATTACAGACTTAGACCAAGCCGAAACCAATTTGCCAGTCAATTACAGCAGCAGTTTGCTAAATGTGTCGAGAGCCAAAAAAAGCACTGCAATAGCTCTTAAGACAAGAGTCTATTTGATACAACAAAACTATGACAAAGTAATCAAGGAGGCGCAGAAAATAGTTTCACTCACTGCGCCCTACCAATACAGTTCGGGCAGTTTAACACATCAGTTAGAACCTAATTTCACGGCTATTTTTACGGGCAGTTACATGGGTAATGAAGCACTGCTTTCTATTCCGTTTGCCAACAGTACTACTGAAACTCCGGCTTCTCAAAGTAGCTTGGCTTTTAATTATGTGGGGCAGCCTATCATTGTTTTGGCTGCAGACGGCATCGCCAAAGATCCTGCACTCAACACCACAGCCGATGCTCGCACAACGCTAATTGCAACCAACAGCGCCAACCAAAAATTACTCAAGAAATTCAATATTATTACGGCGCCCTTCCGCGACTACGTACCTGTATTGCGCTATGCCGAGGTTTTGCTAAATTATGCCGAAGCAAAAGCCAAAAACAACGATTTGAGCACCGCTACAAATCTACTCAAAGCCGTTAGAAACCGCTCCAATCCGGCTTATGTTTTTCCTGCGGGTACAGTAGACAGTCAAACCGCTTTGATTGCCACCATTTTGAACGAAAGACGTATTGAATTCGTAGGCGAAGGTATTCGATTAATGGACTTACAGCGCAACCTCTTGACGATTCCATCCAAAAAAGGCGCCATCGGGACTGCTCCTTTAGTCCTGATTACTAGTAGCAATTACATTTGGCCTATCCCGAGCGGCGAAATCTCCACCAATAAATTAATAGTTCCAAATCCTTAACAAATTTCTTCAATAATTTTGGCGTTCGACCATAAAAATAAGGGCCATGCCGTTTGCGGATAGCCCTTGTTTTTTTGGAGTCATGCCCCCGAAGTTTCGGGACGTTGCAAGTCCTCAACAAGTTCCGCTATCGCTGCACTTGTTTGTGGGGTTTTCTCCTGAAACTTCGGGACTATCCCTGACGCAAGTCATAGAGAACGTTTTTTAGAAAGACAGAAAAATCATTGTTAATTGCTTTTTTAATGAGATAAAAACGTATGATATTATGTATATTTGGTGGTTGGTGGTAATCTAAATTATGTGCAGAGAGAATTCCAATCAATTAATATATATTTGCTTATCTAATAAAATTTATGATGAAAATATTTATTTCTCATTCCTCAAAAAATCTAAACTATGGACAAGCAATCGTTGATCTTTTGGTCGCAGTTGGTATTAATAGTGAACAAATTATATTTACAAGTAATGATGCATTTGGTATTCCCACAGGTCAAAACATATTCAATTGGTTGAAAGCTAGAATTACTGAGAAACCTCATGTTATCTATTTACTTTCCTCAGAATATTATTCCAGTATAGCCTGTTTAAACGAAATGGGAGCCGCTTGGATTGTAGAAAATGAACATACTATTGTCTTTACACCAGAGTTTAAGGCTTCGAGCCCTGAATTCCAAAATGGAGCTTTGGATCCCAGGGAAATGGGATTCATAATAAATAATCCAGATAGAATAACTGAATTCATAGAGAATCTTCGCAGTTCGTTTCCGATATCCAGTAACACAGTTTTTGTAAGTCAAAAAATCAGAGAGTTTGTAGCTAAAGTAAATTCGTTTAATATTAATGCAAAGTCAAGTTTATCTATTATCAATAATTTTAATAAAGCTGGACCCGCAACCATAATTGATTTGCCAAAAGAAACAGGAGAAATCTCTGTGAAAAAATCTCTAAAAAAATATGTTGAAATAAATGGTAGTTTGTCACAAGTTAATAAGTTTTTTAAAGATCTTCAGGAAGAAAAATTGAAGGATGAAGAGATTTTATTGTTGCATTATTCCATGGATACCGCACGATTTAAACTTGGAGTTGGCTGGAAAAGTAACGGTGAAATAGATAATATAAAAATTTGGGAAGAGATCCACTCATTAAATTCAAATTTATCAAATGGATATGATGAAACAATGCGACGATTTGACCTGAAAAAATTAACGGAAGTTACAGAATTAACCAGTAGTAATAACCCCCGAGAGGTTATTTTAGTTCCCGATTTGACAAATTTGTTATTGGAGCTACCAGAAGAAATTATTTTGAAAATTGAAGAAGCTCTGGTGAGAAACCCAAGAATTGCTCAAAAAACTTCTTGGAATTTTGAAAAGGAAGCTGATGATTTGCCTTTCTAGATAAAGGCTAGCTGTAAATACCATTTTTAAACTGGGTACATTTTTGAGAAGAGTTTACATTTCGCATCAAGTTTTCATTAAGTCCAAAAAATTATTGGTTATGGAATTATCCATCCGCTCATTTTAGTAAAAATTAATTTGGGAGTTAATGCGTTAGATGTAAAATTCACTATAAAATACGATCATGAAAGAAACAAAATTTGAGAATAAAAATTTCTATTGGATAGTCATCTTAATAGTTGCAGGATAATTAATGAAATCAATTTTTAGAACTTTTTTTTTAAATCAATTAATTGGAGTTTTACCTGTTTTATTGCAAATTTTATTATTAGTTTTAATTGTGAAAAAACATAAATATGCAAGAATTGGAATAATCATGTGGACAACCCTCTTTTTGCTTGCATTTTCGGTAATTCAGTTAGTTCAAGGATTGTTGAAAAATTTAGAATATGGTTTTAGTATAGAGTGGTTATCCTATTATCTATTTGTAGCGGTAAACGTAATAGTAGGAACCCTTGTTCTCTTATACACAATAAGAACAACAAAAGTTATCATACGTTAGTTTTTCGACCTGAAAAAATACCAAGCAATCGTTAAATAAACCCCAATCTTTAAATAGTAGCAATAACTTGTTTGATCGTTCGTTGTTTATGATAACAATAATAAGTTATACATTAAAAGGATTTTACCTCATGAAGAAAATAATAATTACGGCAACGGCCTTATTACTTTTTACTCCAAACATTTTTAGTCAAACCTCAGTTAAGCCCGCCAAATCGGGTAGTTTGCAATCTCAATTTGAGAACCTTATCGAGAAATCAAATAGCTTTCAGGAATATAAAGTTATTAGTAAATCGGGGTTGTTGAAGTTACAAACTAATATTCAAGATTCGCTTGCAGTTTCAAAAAGCAAGATTTTAGCAAATGAAGCTTTTCAAGAGTCACAAAAGAAAACTATAGATAGTTTAAAAAATAAATCTGCAGCTTCACAAACAATTGTTTCTGACTTGGTTTCTGAAAAAGAAAGTATTTCAGTTTTGGGAATTCAAATCCAAAAAACGGTGTTCAAAGTATCGTTTTTTTTGATCGTAATTGGATTAATTGCCACAGTTTTCTTTTTAGTTTTCATGTACAAGCGAAGTAATGCCATTACCGTAGAATCGAAATTGGCACTAAAACAGTCTCAAGAAGAATTTGAAATCTACAAAGAAAAAGCATTAGAACGCGAACAAAAAGCGATGCGCAGATTGCAAGACGAACTGAATAAGCAGAAAAAATAGTTCTCGAGAATTCTCTGGTGTTGCTAAAACTACAAAGATTGAAAATCATAGGTTTCTCAAGATTTTAAATAAATAAAAAAAAGGGCTGTTGAAAATAATCAACGGCCTTATTTTGTTTGTAGAGTAGATTGTTAGAAAAAAAACAGCCTAAACAATGCTCCTGCTAAAGAAGACTTCGGATGTAAATAAGACAGTTTGTGGTACATTGTTATTCTGATATAGAAATACAAAGGGAATACATTTTTGAATTGACAGCAGCAGTTTTGCGTGAGGGATAGGAACGGAAATCCTTTTTTGGGGCTTTTTTTGCCCCAAAAAAGATTGTAGTGCATAGCCCGACCCGCGTATTTTAGCGGGTCACGCCCATGATGCTATTAAAACAAAATAAAGAGGGTAATCTCTTTTCTAACTCCTGTTTATACTTGATTCCTACTCGATTTTTTGACCGAAAGCTGTACTTTTTATAAACGATATCTTTAAAGCAATCGGACCTCCAATAATTGGGGACAAATTGTGTTATTTCACACAAATAAGCTGTACTAAAGACAGATAAAAGGTTGGTTATAAATTTTTTAAAGTAAGAAAAAAACGTTATTCTTGCACTCGACAATAGTATACGAGATTTCTGTAATTGGAAAATAACGAACATTGATAAATAATTTGATTTATGAAAACAAATAAGGCTGTAAAATCGATTTTGATGGTAGCTGTGTGCTTCAGTACTTTTCTAGCAAAAGCACAAGAGGCAAGTGTTGAAGAAACTACGTACGGAATTCAAACAGGGCTCTTGGGGATCTGGGCGCACCGTGAAGAGAAACTTACTAATCAAATTGCGTTGCGCGAAGAAATTGGTTTTGATGGTGGTTTTTGGAGTGGAAGCTTCTACCCAAAAAACGGTTTTTTATTGACTCCTGTTATCACCTTGGAACCAAGATGGTACTATAACTTGAATAAAAGAGTTAGAAAGGGACGAAATATTGATGGCAATAGCGGTAATTATCTATCACTTAAAACGAGTTATCATCCCAATTGGTTTGTGATTTCTAATTATGATAATGTAGAAATTGCCGACCAAATCTCATTCGTTCCAACTTGGGGGATAAGAAGAAATGTTGGAAAGCATTTTACCTATGAAACGGGTATTGGAATTGGTTACCAATATATTTTTGCCAAAAGTGTGGGCTATCAGAAAAACGAAGGGCAGACGACGGTAAATTTAAATCTTCGACTTGGATACCGTTTTTAACAACTTAACAATTATAAACGGCCCTAATGTTTTAGTTCGAAAGGCAGCTTTGAACTGTTTATTTTTGGATATTTAAAGTAGTTTTGTATACAAACATAATATAAATGAGTCAGCATTTCCAAAAAGCCAATGTTACCCAAAGTTCCGAAATATGGACTATTCTGCAACAAGCTATTGCGCGTAGAAAAGCTGATGGCAGTGATCAATGGCAAGACGGTTACCCCAATCCAGAAGTGATTCAGTCAGATATTAACAAAAATGCGGCCTACGTTTTGATCGAAGGACAAACCATCATAGGCTATTGTGCCCTATTGATTAATGATGAGCCTGAATATCAAAACATAGAAGGGCAGTGGATTACAAATGATGATTTTGTAGTTTTTCATAGAGTCGCCATTTCTGAAAGCCAATTAGGAAAAGGATTGGCAAAAAAACTAATGCAGTTCATAGAAGCATTTGCAATCAATAATAATATTTACAGCATCAAAGCCGATACTAATTTTGATAATCATGCCATGATGGCAATTTTTGATAGCTTGGGATATGTCTATTGTGGTGAAGTCTATTTTAGAGGTACGCCTAGAAGAGCATACGAAAAAGTGCTAGAACAAAAACGCTAAAAACAGTAATTAGTATTTGACCCTGCTTTGCTGCAGGTGTCTAACAAGATGTGCTTGCCCGTACCTACAGCAAGCACATCTTGTTTTTTACTTCAACTTCTCCACCGTCTTTACAACATCTGATTCAGGAAGTTTACAGGCACCTTCAACACAAACATAAATATAGGTTTCGTCAGGCATAAAGCGGCTATCCATCAACGGAATCTTGCTGTCTTTGGTTGCACCTGCGTACAATACATTTGGTAAATAGTAGTTTTGTAGCGCGCCAATTTTTTGTTTGGCAGCAGGGCCAGAAACTGCTACTTCATAATATGTATCTGTATAGTTGAGCATCAGGTTCAACCAATTGTAATAAGCGGTCGGGTAGGCGATTGCGTCTTTTTTAACATTGTTGAGCATTTGCTTGGCGATTGCGCTGTATTTCGCATCCGAGAAATAATGACCTAACTGAAACAAAGAGCCAGCCAAAACAGAGTTCGAACTCGGAATCGCATTATCACTCACTTCCATTTTTCTAGTGATGATATTGGGACTGTTATTAGCTGTAAAATAAAACATATGCGTTTTGGCATCAAAAAAGTGAGCCAAAGTATAGTTCATTAAATTATGTGCTTCATTCAGCCATTTTTCGTCCAAACTTACTTGGTATAAAGCAATGTAAGCGTCAATCACAGCAGCATAATCCTCAGAAAATCCGTTGATCGAACTCTTTCCGTCCTTGTAACTGTGGTACAAACTACCGTCTTTTTGTAGTTGCGTCGTGCGAATAAATTCGGCGTTTTTTTGTGCCATTTCCAAATAATGCGGATTTTTTAAGGCCTTGTACGCTTGTACATAACCCTTAATCATCAAGGCGTTCCATGACGTTAAGGTTTTGTCATCCAGATGCGGACGGCTTCTTTTTGATCTAGCGCTTAGCAATACTTTTTTCCATTCCGTGATTTTAGTTTGCAAGGTTCCAATCGCAATTTTGTGCGACTTGGAAAAAGCAATATCCGATGCTGTTTTTACCAACACATACTTGTCTTTTTCCCAGAATCCGGTATCGTTCACGTTATAGTAATCCTTAAAAAGTTCAAAATCCGATTTTAGCACTGCTTTCAATTCGGCAATCGTCCAAGCATAAAAAGCACCTTCCTCGAGTTTGTTTTTACTGTCTTTGCTGTCCGCATCCAACGAAGAATAAAACGCACCATTTTTGGCCATCAATTCTCGTTCTACAAACGTAATCGTTTCTTCAATCGTTTGTTTGTAGGCAGAGTTTTTGGTCGCTAGGTACGCATCTGCATACAAGCTCACGAGTTGTGAATTGTCGTACAACATTTTCTCAAAATGCGGAATATGCCATTGTGCATCCACAGTATAGCGTGAAAAACCGCCACCTATTTGATCGTACAAACCGCCGTTGGTCATAGCATTTAGTGTCGTAGTGACATGATTTTGCCATTGTGCGTCTTTCTTTTGGTAGCCATAGCGCAATAAAAAATGCATCGCATTCGGCATCGGAAATTTTTGATCTCCTGCCAATCCACCATGGGTAACATCAATATTTTTTTGCCAGTTTTTCAAAGCAGCAGTAAGTTCGCTACCGCTAAAAGCTTCCTTAGTCGGATTAAAAACAATCTGCTCCGATTCTTTGATGCCTTGCGTCAGTTTATCAGCATATTCCGCTGCTTTTTTAGGATCAGTTTTGTAGAAATCGGCTACTTTGAGCAGCATTTTTGTCCAATCGTCTTTGGGGAAATAGGTGCCTCCAAAAATAGGTCTTCCGTCAGGCAATGCAATGCAGTTGAGCGGCCATCCGCCACTTCCGGTCATTAATTGCACGGCATTCATGTAGATTTGATCAATATCAGGACGCTCTTCACGGTCGACTTTAATGCAAATAAAATTGTCATTCATGATTTTGGCAACCGAGTCATTTTGAAAACTCTCTTCCTCCATTACATGACACCAGTGACAAGCCGAATACCCAATCGAAATCAGAATCAATTTGTTTTCTTTTTTAGCCAAAGCCAAGGTTTCAGGGTTCCAAGCACGCCAATTCACGGGGTTGTGCGCGTGTTGCAACAAATACGGACTCGTTTCGTTGATCAATTCGTTGGTATACTTAAAATCGCCGTCTTTGGATTCTTTGCAACCCAGCAGCGCCAAACTAAAACAGAAGAATAGGAAGAAATATTTTTTAGGAAACATTTGGTTTGGTTTTCAATATTAAAAAAAGGAAAGGTATAAAAAAAGACTTGTACAAAGTATCAAATGCAAAACTCTTTTTCGAGTCCGTAATACTAGGCGAAGATCAGTTAAACCGCTTGTAGTCTATTTATTTGGGCGTTCCCCCAAAAAAATAAGGGCAACGATGTTTGCGTATAGCCCTTATTTTTTGGTGGACCGGTCCCGAAGTTTCGGGATGTTACAAGTCCTCAACTAGTTTCGCTATCGCTACACTAGTTTGCGGGCTTTCCTCGTCAATCCCTAACGCAAGTCATCGACAGCATTTTTAAGACATGATAAAAGACAGAAAAAACTTTAGTGATTGTTTTTTTAATTGGGGTAAAAGGGGTAAACTTGTGAGGGTTCACTAGTTGTATGTTATTTTAACCAAACGAGTTCGAATTCAATAAATTAATTCAATAAATAATTATAATGGATTTCACTTTAACACAAAAAAAGAAACTAGCTAGTTTAATTAACGCATTTGGTAATTCAAGTCTAAAAGATGGTGAAATTGAAATTGATTATGATGGAAAACCATTGCAAAATGTGATGCAATCTTTATATGAAATTAAAGAGATTAAAGAAATTTATGATGGTGACATTTTAGTATATGGAATTGAAAAAGAAATTTTAAAAAAACATCAAGTACTTCCTGTCCAAATTAATGAGAATGATGTGGAAGAAATGGTTACAGAAATTGTTGAAACCCTTAAAAGCAATGTAGCTGACCATTTGATTGTAATTCCAATAAAATCAGCTCAATTTAAAAATTTAATAAAAATTGATAACTTATCTTTTATTCCTCAAAACTATTCTCGAAAAGATAAACTAAAAATAATAGCAAGATTAGCAAAAAAAACTTTAGATGAAACAACTTGGATAGCTGAACATACTGAAAAATCTAGATCTCAAGATTTTTTAAAATATCCACTTTTATGCATTAAACAAACACATCAAACAAGTACAGTACATTACAATTCATTAAACATTGCTAAAATAATTATATTTGCTATCAGATGTTTTTATTATGGAAACATAAATAAAACATCAAAAGACAAAACATCAATTATGGTTAGTTTTGAAGAAAGTAGTCTAAAAGAAGCAAGTCACTTAGCTATTTACTCTAAAGAAACTTGGAGGCAAAACCATAAACCTTTAAATTTTGATTCAAGTGTTCCTTTTGATATTAGTTGGCTAGAAAGCAAAGAAATGAAAAGCAAATTCAAAAAATTCATCGAAAGAATATACTTTGATGGAAATTTAGATGATTTTAATGTATGCTTTTTAAACTCTTTGATTTTATTTAATGATTCCATAAAACAAAACACTTCTATTTCAACGATAATTACGATGACAATTGCGGAAAGTATTCTGACAAGAAATAGGAATGAAAAGAGATTAAGAATTTCAGCAATAATTCCAAGATTAATGAAATATCCAAAAAATAAACAAAGTAAAATTTCTAGGGATTTTGATGAATTATATCATAAAAGAAATAATTTTGTACATAGTGGAGAATCAGTTACTATTGATTTCAATTTTGAAAATTCAGAGCCGACACTTCTTGAAGCAGGAAGAAAGATAATTGCTCAAATAATTTTAAATTATCAAAACTTTGAGAAAATACTAGAGAAAAATATTCCTGAAAATGACACAACAAATAATCAAACCAAGAGGATGAAATATTGGGAAAAGTACGTAGATTCTATTTTTCAAAATATTATCTATTAAAAACAGAGACCTCCGCTAGTGCGAGCGTCCCGCTCGTACCCGCCATAAAAATAAGATCCTTTTTATTATAAACACAATAAGTAGAAAATACTAATTTGTAGAAAAATAAGGGGCGTATTTTATAAGTTTTGCTAGTGTAAACTGGATTGATACCTGCTTGTCAGCAGACTGGTATTTATTAGAGTTGCCTATTTCTGGGTTATAATAGAATCATTAGAATATTGTAGAAAGAATAAAGGAATGGAAATATCCGGATTTGTAAGTGATAGTATAGATTGGAAATATAGCAGTGCAAGAAATTATGGGAATAACGATCATACAATTTTAGAAATTGATATGAGTTAGTTTGTGGGCACGAGCGAGACGCTCGCGCTAGCGGAGTATGGATATGTGCGAATTACAAGTATTGGTAATCAAAGCAATTATTATAATCAAAGCAACTTTAAATCTTCAATTTCTCACCTTATAAAATACCCAAAACATTGACTACAAGAAGATGATGTTCGGTAATTCATGAAATTTTATAACTGAATCGTTAATTTTGTATATTTGAAAAAAATCAATTACAGTGGATTTAAAAGCAAGAAAGATAACATTTGTACAAGAGTTTTTAAGACTGCAAAACGAAGAAATCGTTAGTGGGCTAGAAAAGTTATTGCGCAAAAGAAAAGCTGAATTGACTGAAAACAACTTCAAAGCAATGACAATGGAACAATATGATGTTGAAATTGATCAGGCGATGGAGGATTCTAAAAATGGGCGGATTATAAAAGCCTCTGATTTAAAAGCTAAAATTCCCTGCTGGCACTAGCGGTCGTTTATCTTCGCTAGTGCGAGCGTCCCGCTCGTACCCGCCATCAAAATAAAATCCTTTTTAGCACAAACACAATGAGTAGAAAATACAAATTTGCAGAAAAATCAGGGGCATATTTTATAAGTTTTGCTACTGTGAACTGGATCGACGTATTTACTACAGATGCTTATTTTTGGGTTGTAATAGAATCATTAGAATTTTGCAGAAAAAACAAAGGAATGGAAATTTACGGTTATTGCATTATGCCGAGTCATATTCATTTAATCTTTCGATCAGCTTTAAATGACCCTTCAGGATTGATACGAGATTTTAAAGGATTTACGTCAAAGAAAATGTTGCAAATTATTGAAGAAAACGCGCAAGAGAGTAGGAAAGAATGGATGCTCTGGATGTTTGAGAGAGCAGGCAAAAAGAATAGTAATGTTACCAATAAACAATTCTGGCAACAGCACAATAATCCAATTGCCATTTGGTCATTGAAAGTATTTGAACAAAAATTAGATTATATACATAACAATCCGGTTGAAGCTGGATTTGTAACGGACCCTATAGATTGGAAATATAGCAGTGCAAGAAATTATGGAAATAATGATCATACAACTTTAGAAATAGATATGAATTAGTTTGTGGGCACGAGCGGGACGCTCGCGCTAGCGGAAAAGATGTAGCGGGAATATTTTACTAAAAAAAAGTCTTACATTCAACCTGGTTGGTGCTTGACTGCGTCGAGTAGCTACTTAAATTATATCCAATAATTGTAGCGTTTGCAACGCCGGATTATTATAATCCAGATGTTTTAGTATAAAAAAAGAGTTTTACATTTATTGAAATGTAAAACTCTTTTTGGTAAATGATGATAGAATTAATTCCACTTATTTATATCGGTCTAACCCATCAGAAATCAAAAATCGTTAATCAAAAATCTTAAATAATACCGATTACCTATTGAATAAATATCAATTACAATCTACTAATATCATAGTGAAGCGGCATTATTTCCCTTCTACCAACCAATTTTTGAAATCGTAAAAATTTTGTGGCGCAACTCCGTGTCCTACTGGATATTCTTTGTAGGTAGCGTTGATATTTAGATTCTTCAAAAAAGGTCCTGTTTTGCGTGCCCATTCAATTGGAATTACTTGATCTACGGTTCCGTGGGAATGGAAGATGCGTAGGTTACTAAAATCATTTTTAGCATAATTAGTTTCCATGATATCTTCATTTGCATAACCGCTCAAAGCGATGATGTTTTTGATTTTTTCGGGATGTGATAGGGCAATGGCGTAGCTCAAAATGGCACCTTGGCTAAAGCCTAATAAAGTTACATTGTCTTTGTCAATAGGGAAATTGGCAATCAACTCTTCGACAAAATTAGCAATCAAATCACGGGATTCACGGGCTTGATCTAAGTCTGAAAACTTGTTTTCGTCTGCGTCAAAATTGATGGCGTACCACGCATAGCTTCCGTATTGCATATCATAAGGTGCACGGGCAGAGATGATGTAATATTCATCTGGAAGCTCGGATGCGAACGAAAATAAATCGGCTTCGTTACTGCCGTAACCGTGCAATAATAGGATCAAAGGATTTTTGTCCAGAATTGTTTTTGGTTCTCTGATGAGGTATTCTAATGATAAATTCATGTTGTTATGAGATTGAGGCAAACCATTTTTGATATAGGTTTCCGACTAATGGAACTGGTTTTGTTTCGCCTTTGATGGCGGTGAATATTCCGTATGACCACAGGACAAATACGCATACCCACATGGAGGACGAAATCATTAAATTGTCAAAATTACTGATGATTAATCCCAATGAGATGAAGGTAAGGGTAAGCCCGAGTCCTTGACGGATGTGAAAAGAGGCGAAGCTACTTTTGTCTTCGGCATTCATAGACATGGCGATAAAAACGCCAACCCCCAAGATGTAACTTGTTATTGCGGCAGATTTGCCTTTTTCTACTGATGAATCCATTTATTCGGCTACTATTAATTGTCCTTGATTGAAAATTCCGTATGCTTTTCCTTTGGTTTTCATACCCAAGAAAGCAGAATTTTTTGATTTTGATAGGATGTTTGCTGTGCTAAAAGTGTTTTTTCCTTCGGGATTAAACAGACTTAGATTGGCAATTGCTCCTTCGGCAATGGGTTGTGACGGAATAGAAAAAGTTGCTTTTCCGGCAGTTAGTTTTTCGATAACCACCTCTAGCGGTAAAATGGTCAACAAAGCACCAAAAGCACTTTCGAGACCAATAGTTCCATTTTTGGCTACATCAAATTCCATTTTTTTATGTTCGATATCGATAGGGTTGTGGTCTGTCGTGATCATATCAATCGTTCCGTCAAGTACTCCTTCAAGCAATGCTTTGCGGTCAATATCGGTACGTAACGGTGGGGAGACTTTGAAACGGCTATCAAATTCTTCTAATTTTTCGTCGGTAAAAACCAGGTTGTGCACGGCTGCACTTGCGGTTACCTGCAATCCTTTGGCTTTGGCTTCACGAATCAATTGCACCGATTTGGCGGTTGAAACGGTCGGGATGTGCATTTTTCCCTCGGTATATTCAAGTATGAAAAGGTTGCGAGCAATTTGCAGTTCTTCGGCTAGGTTCGGAATTCCTTTCAATCCCAATCGGGTCGAAACGATTCCTTCGTTTACAAGACCATTACCTTTTATTTTTTCGTCTTGCGGAAAAGCGATAACAAGTCCGTCGAAATCTTGAACGTATTGCAAAGCGATTTTCAACAAATTGGCATTGTCTTGGCTTTTTTTATAATCCCCAAAAGCAATGGCTCCCGAGTTTTTCATGTCGAATAATTCGGCCATATCTTTTCCTTCGCTTCCTTTGGTTAGTGCGCCAATCGGGTACAATTGCGTTGCGTTCCCGAGAGCTTTGTTTTTTACAAACAAAATTTGTGATTGATTGTCAATCACAGGGAAGGAATTGGGTTGCAAAGCGATAGCAGTAAAACCACTTTTGGCAGCGACTTTTAGTCCGTTTGCAATGGTTTCGCGATCTTCAAAACCAGGCTCGCCTAGCGAAACGCTAGAGTCAAACCAACCTTGAGAAACGTGTAGGTTGTCAAGTTTAAGCTCCTCAATATTTTTTGGGTTCGAAAGTGAATTTCCTATTTTCGAAATGCTGCCATCTTCAATTAAAATATCTACAATTTGAGTATTAAAACTACTTTCGGGGTCGATAATTTTTGCGTTTCGGATGATTAGTTGCATAAGTAAGTGCTGTTTTTTTATTTCAAAAATCGAATAATTGCCATCTCTGCCAATAGAAAAAGCAGTGCAAAGATAACAAACCATTTCCAAATTTGACTGTCTGTGCGGTCGGTTTGTAATTGGTTGATCACGGCAGCTATGGATTCTATGGTTTCATAGTCAGAGTAACTCGCTTCGTTGGGAGTATTTTGCTGGCTTTCAATTCGGTTATAGTTGAAGCTGATATTTTCGACAGCTATTTTTTGATTGTAAATTTCGAAATTCCCTGCTTGTGCTGGATAATCGTTAAAGGTCAGTTTTACTTTATCGTTTACAGCTTGCTGAATCGGTATAAATTCTTCGTCCTTATTTCTAACACTCAAAATAGCATCTTTGGATAAGTTGGTAGCCACCAAATACGGGTTGCTATCGCCAATCGTGCGTGCATTAATGCCGTTGTTACTGTGCAAAGTGGCCATGTTATAAAAAGTAGGCACAATCAACGGTGACTGCTGAAAATTGCTATTGGTCGTATTCAACGGTGACGAAAATACCGATACAGAATTTGTTGCATTGACTACCGATGTCAAAAATGAACTACCGTCTTGGTAGTAAAATGCAACCGAATTATTCCCCACAATCTCAAAATTACTTTTCGTTTTTGGATACTGAAAATTACTCACCTTACTCTCAAAAACAGATGCAAGCAAAGGATGCGCAAAATTGATTTTGGTAATTTGCTTTTCAACAGTTTCCAGCGGTTTAACTTGAATATTTCCAACGGCATTCAGCAAATCGTTCAGGTTGGTTACATTGGCTGTAGGGGCAGGAATGATTATGAGATTGCCACCTTTTTGAACAAATGATTTTAAGGTCGTTTGCAAGGCAGTCGGAATCGTCTCTAACTCGTTCAATACAATAGCATTTTGTTTTTCGATCGCATTGTAGTTCAAAGACGGAAGCGGACTTTTTATAAAATCAAATTCGTCCGAAGTATAAATTCTACCTAAGAAGTTGCTTTTTTCGGCTTCTCCAATACTCAAAACCGCTGTTTTTTTAGGTTTTAAAATGCTAAAAAAGTATTCATTATCGAAAGTGAGCCCGTTGTCTTCAATAGAAACCTTACCATGAAATTCTTGCTTCGGGATTGTAAAAGGAACTGTTTTTTTATTTTTATCGAAAGTGACAATGGTTTTGGCAATGAGGTTGTTTCCGTTATAAATCGCAATAGAACTTTTTTGATTGCTATCACCTTGACTAGATAATTCGACATTTAATTCATAGAAATTTTCTAAGGTTTCTTGGATCGAAACGCT
>NZ_CP020918.1:2517500-2635000 GCF_003076455.1 Flavobacterium faecale | reverse complement strand
TTGCAGATATAAATCTGAAATCAAAAATCGTTAATCAACAATCTTAAATCGTTTATCTTTTACTTAAATTTTATTCAATTTTTTTAAATTAACAGCAAGAGTAATAAATTCTCAATCTTTCTTTCCACTTTCTCTTATCGTCTCTTTCCCTAACGTGTCGCTTGCGCAACTAACAATTAAGGCTCTAGAAAGGAGGTGTTCCAGCCGCACCTTCCGGTACGGCTACCTTGTTACGACTTAGCCCTAGTTACCAGTTTTACCCTAGGCAGCTCCTTGCGGTCACCGACTTCAGGCACCCCCAGCTTCCATGGCTTGACGGGCGGTGTGTACAAGGCCCGGGAACGTATTCACCGGATCATGGCTGATATCCGATTACTAGCGATTCCAGCTTCACGGAGTCGAGTTGCAGACTCCGATCCGAACTGAGAACGGTTTTGTAGATTCGCACCTGGTCGCCCAGTGGCTGCTCTCTGTACCGTCCATTGTAGCACGTGTGTAGCCCAAGGCGTAAGGGCCGTGATGATTTGACGTCATCCCCACCTTCCTCACAGTTTACACTGGCAGTCTTGTTAGAGTTCCCGACATGACTCGCTGGCAACTAACAACAGGGGTTGCGCTCGTTATAGGACTTAACCTGACACCTCACGGCACGAGCTGACGACAACCATGCAGCACCTTGTAAATTGTCTTGCGAAAAGTCTGTTTCCAAACCGGTCAATCTACATTTAAGCCTTGGTAAGGTTCCTCGCGTATCATCGAATTAAACCACATGCTCCACCGCTTGTGCGGGCCCCCGTCAATTCCTTTGAGTTTCAAACTTGCGTTCGTACTCCCCAGGTGGGATACTTATCACTTTCGCTTAGCCACTGAAATTGCTTCCAACAGCTAGTATCCATCGTTTACGGCGTGGACTACCAGGGTATCTAATCCTGTTCGCTACCCACGCTTTCGTCCATCAGCGTCAATATATTGGTAGTAACCTGCCTTCGCAATTGGTATTCCATGTAATCTCTAAGCATTTCACCGCTACACTACATATTCTAGTTACTTCCCAATAATTCAAGTCAGACAGTATCAATGGCCGTTCCACCGTTGAGCGATGGGCTTTCACCACTGACTTATCTGACCGCCTACGGACCCTTTAAACCCAATGATTCCGGATAACGCTTGGACCCTCCGTATTACCGCGGCTGCTGGCACGGAGTTAGCCGGTCCTTATTCTTACGATACCGTCAAGACGCTACACGTAGCGTTGTTTCTTCTCGTATAAAAGCAGTTTACACACCATAGATGCTTCATCCTGCACGCGGCATGGCTGGTTCAGGCTTGCGCCCATTGACCAATATTCCTCACTGCTGCCTCCCGTAGGAGTCTGGTCCGTGTCTCAGTACCAGTGTGGGGGATCTCCCTCTCAGGACCCCTACCCATCGTAGTCTTGGTAAGCCGTTACCTTACCAACTAACTAATGGGACGCATGCTCATCTTTCACCGATAAATCTTTAATAGTAGAACCATGCGGTTCAGCTATACTATGAGGTATTAATCCAAATTTCTCTGGGCTATCCCTCTGTGAAAGGTAGATTGCATACGCGTTACGCACCCGTGCGCCGGTCTCATTATCCGAAGATAACTACCCCTCGACTTGCATGTGTTAAGCCTGCCGCTAGCGTTCATCCTGAGCCAGGATCAAACTCTTCATCGTATATTATTTGTCCGCCGTGGCGGACTATTTATTTTTGACTGAAGGTCTAGTGGTTTTTTAAAATCTCTCAATTCTATTACTCTTATTCTTTTGTTTTAAGATCTCTCTTAAAACGGCTGTCAATTCAATATGTCTAGGAACGTGTTCTTATCTTGTTTTTTCGTCTCAATTACATGTTAAACATGTTTCTCGAAGCGGGTGCAAAAGTAGAAAACTATTTCGTTTCTCGCAAGAAAAATTTAAAGTTTTTTTTAAGACCTAAATCTCGTTTTCTTTAATCTTCTTACCAGTCTGTCAAATAACTTGTCTCATTCTGCGGGGTGCAAAAGTAATTCGTTTACTTTAATCTCACAAGCTTTATTTGATATTTTTTTTAGAAGAAATTTTCTCCTTTATATCTGTAATGCTTACCAGTGTGTCAGTGAACTTGTTCGTTGTTGCGGGTGCAAAAGTAGTGAGTCTTCCCCGTTATTCAATACTTTTTCTTAACCTTTTTTTAATCTATTTTTTAATTAGCTGGAAAAGTGAACTTTGAGTTTTTACGTTTTTTGGATTTGTGCGAATTTGGAGTTTATTTTGGGTGGTTTTATTGTTTGCTTTGTATGAGTTCTGTTGGATTGGGTGGTTTTGCTTATTGGATTAACTCTTTTATGTTGTATTTCTAGCTTGTATTGCTGCTCATTCTGTAAATATGGTAGGTCTCACGGCTTTTATGACGTAATTTATATATTAATGAGAATGTATTATCAAGTGACAACATGTATTGCAGTTATACTATATCGTACCTACGGCACTACCTTCATGACGTAAATCTCTTTTTGCTACCGATATGTCATGCCTAACGGCATTGTTCTACATATAAGTACCAAAATAAACATATCTATAAATGATATACCGTACCTACGGCACTAACTCCATAACGTAAATCTCTTTTTACTACCGATATGTCATGCCTGACGGCATTGAAAATTGTATTATATTATACGAAGATGTTTGTAAGCTGAAATTGGATACTATTAATAACATGTGGATTCATGAACGTTCATTTAGCTCAACATACATACATACATACATACATACATACATACATACATACATACATACATACATACATACATACATACATACATACCATACATACATACATACATACATACATACATACATACATACATACATATACTACCTGTAACGCTAAGCAGCTGAATTTACCAAACCTATTAAATATAACCTAAAATAGTTACCCATCCTGATTCTGAAGTTTCATGAGCAGAACAATTTGAAATTAAACCAGTATATAACAATTATTGTAAATCCAGACGATAGGTATTAATGCGTTATATATTTATCCAAGAAAATTAAAAAAATGGATTTATAACTGATGCATCTAACTATTGAAAAATCTATACCTGTCAACAAGTAGTCTATCAATACTTCGATAACCAAAAAGCTAACTGATCTATTCAAATCAGTATAATGTACTTGACATTTTTCTATGGCATACAAAATGAACTGCTGTACAAATGCAAACATTACAGCTTAATTCCAATAACATACCTATATAATGTAGTTTGAAATAGTGCTTTAGGATACTAACAAAGAAGAACTACACTTCCCTTCTAGCCCCGGTAGTAGTGTAAATCCTTTTTTGAGGCTTTTTTTGGCCGCAAAAAAGATTGGAGCGGATAACGGGACTGAATTAACAAATGGAAGACTGGATGTACTGCTCCTGAAAAAAAAATCGATCCATATATAGGTATAGATACCTGAATTAGTTTTCTTGGTTTTTGTTTTGGGACTTTAATAACCAGGCATCACTAAGCGCATCCATGTTTACTGAGTTGGCAGGTGGTTGATTGATTAGTCGACCAGAATTGAATGATTTAAATAGTATGGTTTCGATTAAAAAATCTTCGTTGACGTCATAAGGTTGGTACTTTGCTTTTAAATCTATATCAAATAAACTTGCTGCGCTGTTGGACCAAAAGGCTTTCCACCCACTTTTTAGATCTTTTATGAGGTCGAAGGTTGTTTTGCCGGTTTGACGGTGGATCAATTTTACTAATATTCGGCCCTGACTGCGGGATAGCTTTTTGAGTTTGGCCTCGAATTCATTGGTTAAATAATCTTCTACAATTTTGAAATACTTTTTCTTTTCTTTGGCTGTCTTTAATTTATCCATACCAGCCTTTAGTCCGACCAATCTTTCTGCGGTCAGTTTTGCATAGGGATAAGTAACCCACACTCTATTTTGTAAAATGAGAAACTGTTTTTTGGCGTCGGGATTCAGTTTTTCTTTGGAAATAAGGATTTCCTCTAACTGTATGGTGTCTTTTTCGACATCTATGGATTCATCAATTTCGCGAACCATATCTAATGGACGCGCGGGAATTTCTTGTGCGAAACTTGTAATTGAAAACACAAAAGAACAAATTATGACTAAAAATAACTTCATGAGGCAATATTTATTGGGTAAAATTATACATTATATACGCAAGTCTGATACCAAATTTATAAATTAGCAAAAAAATATTATTATGAGTACAGAATCTATATTAAAACCAACGTCGTTGGCCTTTTTGGAAAGCTATTTGAACAATGCATCGCCTACAGGATATGAGGCAGAAGGACAAAAAATTTGGATGGACTATTTGAAACCATACGTTGATACGTTTATGACTGATACCTATGGTACTGCTGTAGGGATTATCAATCCAGACGCACCTTATAAGGTAGTGATCGAAGGTCACTCTGACGAAATTGCATGGTATGTAAACTATATTACAGAAGATGGATTGATCTATGTGATTCGTAATGGTGGGTCTGACCATCAAATTGCGCCATCAAAGAGAGTAAATATCCATACTAAGAAAGGTATTGTAAAAGGAGTTTTTGGATGGCCTGCAATTCATACCCGTAACCGCAGCAAAGAGGAGACGCCAAAAACGGATAATATCTTTATTGATTGCGGTTGTGAAACTAAAGAAGAGGTTGAGCAATTGGGAGTTCATGTGGGTTGTGTGATTACCTATCCTGATGAGTTTATGGTTTTGAACGAAAACAAATTTGTTTGTCGCGCTATAGACAACCGTATGGGTGGATTTATGATTGCAGAAGTTGCACGTTTGCTACATGAAAACAATATTAAACTTCCGTTTGGATTGTACATTACAAACTCTGTGCAAGAAGAAGTAGGTTTGCGTGGAGCCGAAATGATTACTCAGACTATCAAACCTAATGTTGCTATTGTTACTGATGTATGTCATGACTCTACAACACCAATGATCGAAAAGAAAATTGAAGGTGAAACTAAAATTGGAAAAGGACCTGTTGTAACTTATGCTCCTGCAGTACAAAATAATTTGAGAGAACTAATTTTAGACACGGCTGTAGAAAAAAACATTCCGTTTCAAAGATTGGCTTCGTCACGTGTTACAGGAACAGATACTGATGCTTTTGCATATAGTAATGGTGGTGTTGCCTCTGCTTTGATATCGCTACCTTTGCGCTATATGCACACTACTGTAGAAATGGTGCACCGTGAGGATGTAGAAAACGTGATCAAATTGATATATGAAACACTATTGAAGATTGAGAATAACGAAACTTTCTCGTATTTTAAATAAGATTTCAATACAACAGCTGTTTTATATTATAATGAACCCGACTATTTTTAGTCGGGTTCTTTTATCTATCAACTATGAAAATCTTATTACTAGAGGACGACTTTACCTTATCAAAAGAGATTAGTACTTTTTTTAGCTCTAAATTTTTTGAGTGCATTCCTTATTATGACGGGTCTCTTTTACTTAAAAAATACAATGCTTTTGACTACGACTTAATTATACTGGATATTAATGTACCTGGGAGAAATGGTTTTGAGGTTTGTAAAGCGATTAGGGAAACCGATCAAAAGACACCCATTATTATGCTTAGTGCCTTTAGTGAAATTGATGATAAACTAACATCATTTGACAATGGAGCAGATGATTATTTGGTCAAACCTTTTCATTTTGAAGAACTATTTGCTAGAGTTAACTCTTTGTTACGTCGAAAGGAGATTCCGCAACAGAAAAAAGAATCGTTACAAATTAATGATTTGAAATTGTTTGAAGCAGATATGAAAGTGTACCGTTCTGGTGTTGAAATTAAATTAACGCCAAAAGAATTTAAACTAATCATAATGCTTGCATTGGCAAATGGAAAAGTATTGTCCAAAGCTATCATTGCAGATCAATTGTGGGATTACCATATTGAAACCAACCAAAATACTATTGAAGTCTACATTAATTTTCTTCGAAAAAAAATAGACAAAGATCACGACGTTAAATTAATACATACCAAAATTGGTTATGGCTATTACCTAAGTGAAACTGAATGAGCTTAAAAAATCGTATCTCGCTATTGGTTAGTATTTTGTTTGCAATTTTGTATGGAATTGCATGTGTCTTTATATTCTTATTGGCTTCAAATTTTAGAGAAGAAGAATTTATAGATCGATTAGAGGTTAAGGCGCTTAGAACCTTAAAATTTTTATCTGACAACAAAACACCTGATTACGAACTGTTACGAAAATTAGATAATAGCTCTATCTATAAATTAACCAATGAAAGAACACTTATTTTTGATGATAATTTTGGATTAATTTATAGTAGTGTCGAAGGACAAAAGGTAAATTGGAATGTCTCTGATCTTAAATACTTGAAACAAAACAGGTCTTTTTTTAAAAAAATTGGCGAAAATGAATTTTATGGTATTTTGATAGACACCAATTCTAAAGACTATTATGTTTTAATATCTGCAAATGACCGTTACGGGAATCGAAAAACAATTTATCTAAAATATATTCTACTCATATCTTACTTTGCATTCACGCTTATTTGTTGGTTGATTACTTCATGGATGGTCAGAAAGGCGATTCTACCCTTGAGTTTGTTTCATAAAAAGATAAAAAACATCAATGAAAACAATTTGGAAACCCGAATTGAATCCAAAAGCGATAAGAACGAAATAGATTTGATTGCCAATGAATTCAATTTTATGATGGATCGAATAGAGACATCATACAAAGGGCAGAAAGAATTCACTGCACATGCCTCACACGAGCTACGTACGCCGCTATCACGAATTACCTCTCAGATTGAAAATAAAATTGCAGACCCAAACATAAGTGAAGCTTCAAAAAACTTTTTGTCAGTTATCTTATCAGACGTTAACCATTTGACCGAATTGATACATTCTTTATTAATTTTATCGAAAACAGAAAGTAATCAATCAGCAGAAAAGGAAGTTATTCGAATGGATGAAGTATTGTTTAATTCGATAGAAAAAATCAACAAAATTTATAGCGACTTTAAAATATCATTCGAAATTGAAGACAATGATTACCTAGAACAAGCCTTGGAAATACGAGGGAATAAAAGTTTACTCGAAATAGCAGTTAGTAATGTTTTGAAAAATGCCTGTGTTTATTCGACTAACAAGCAAGCGCACGTAGTGATTGGTAGTGACAGACACAACTTGACAATATCTGTTTATAACGATGGTAAAACTTTGAATAGTACAGAACAACTACAACTCTTTCAACCCTTTATGCGTGGTAAAAACGCAAATGGCACCACGGGTTTTGGACTGGGATTGATAATCGTGCAACGCATATTAGGACTGCATCAAGCACAGATTCAGTATAGTGTAACGGAGGATAAAACAAACCTTTTCAGAATAAAATTCTTATTTTAAGTCCTTTTTAAGGCAAAATTTAAGGTTGTATAAAGAGGCAACCTACATCTTTGTATCATAAAATAAGATACAATGAAAAAACAAATAGGAATCTTTCTCCTTCTCTTTGGTTTCCAGTTTTTACAAGCACAAAATTCGCTTACGGTCCAACAATGTGAAGCGCTTTTTTTAAAAAACAATTTGGTTTTACTTGCCGAGCATTATAATATTGATGCCGCAAAGGCCTTGACTATCCAAGCAAGAATTTGGGACAATCCAACATTCTCTGCCGATCTTAACTTATACAATCCTGAAAGGCAAAAATATTTTGATGTAGGGAAACAAGGAGCTAAAGATTTTGGCATCAGCCAAATCATTTATTTGGGAGGTAAAAAGGCTAAGGAAGTAGACTTGGCAAAGAAAAACGAACAAATTGCCGAGCTAGAATTTAGCAATTTATTGCGAACATTAAAGTTTCAATTGCGCAAAAGTTTTTTTACTGTCTACTACAATTCCAAAAACATTGAAACTACCGATTCTCAATTAGGACATATTGAAAACCTGATTAAATCCTATTCTCGACAAGTTGAAAAAGGCAATTTACCATTGAAAGACTTGGTACGACTTCAATCTCTCTATTTAGATTTCAAAAACGGACGCCTTGAAGCTATCAACGCAAATTATGAAGAACAAGCCAATTTGAAGCTTCTACTTAATGATACTTCAAAAGTAATTCCGATTGTAAGTGATGCTGAATTTGACAGCTATAATAAGGAGCAATTATTTGATGTGCAATCGTTGCAGGAAAAAGCATCTTTACTTCGACCAGACTATTTAATAAAGCAAAAAGAGATTGAAGCAAATGAACTTAACATCAAATTTCAACGATCACTTGCTATTCCAGATGCTACTGTAGGATTGTCTTACTCACAAAGAGGGTCTGCATTTAATAATCAAAAGAATGTGAACTTATCCATTCCGTTACCGTTGTGGAATAAAAACAAAGGAAATATTGCTGTTGCCAAAGTAACATTAGAGCAATCAAAAGTCGATCAGCAAAGTGCTACTCTAGGATTGCAAACAGAAATTAGTTCGATATTAAATAAGTGGACCGAATCTAGAAAAAGCTATAGCCAAATACAATTAACATCTCCAGAAGCTTTTAATCAAGTGTATCAAAGCATGCTTACTAACTTCCAAAAAAGTAATATCAGCATTTTGGATTTTACTGATTTTATGGAAAGTTATAATCAATCAAGCATTTTACTTAATGAGTTGAAGAAAAAAGTAGTGCTATCTGCAGAAGAGTTGAACGCTACCACCAATACTGAACTATTTAAATAAAGAAATTATGAACACAAAACTTATATCTGGATTATTAATCCTATCGCTTGCAGTAACAAGTTGTAAAAAAGAAGAGCAGAAACCTGAAATTGTTAGCACTTTCGTTTTAACGGATACCATGCGAAAAACTACAACCACAGCAGCTGCTACAACCATTGCCTTGAAGAATGAGCTTGACTTTTTCGGAAAAATAACGGCCGATAACAATAAATCTATAGATGTATATCCTCTTGTTGGTGGTAGTGTAATCAAGGTAAATGTAGAGCTTGGTGATTATGTAAAAAAAGGTCAAGTACTAGCTGTGATACGTAGTACAGATATTGCAGATTATGAGAAAGAATTAATCGATGCAAAAAACGATTTATTATTGGCTAAAAATGGACTGAAGGTAGCTCAGGAATTATTTGAAGGCAAATTAAACTCAGAAAGAGATGTGCTTAGTGCAAAAAGTGAGGTAGACAAGGCACAGTCTGAACTAGATCGAATCAAGGAAATCTACAAAATCTACAACATCAAAGTGGGTTCATTGTACCAAGTAGTGGCTCCAATAAGTGGGTTTATCATTCAAAAAAGTATCAATCAAGATATGTTGCTACGTAATGACCGATCAGAAAACATATTTGATATCGCAGAGATCAGCGAAGTTTGGGCACTTGCCAATGTAAATGAAGTTGATATTGACAAGGTGAAATTAGGTCAAGAAGCGACAGTTACCACCCTGAGTTATCCTGATAAAACCTTTAAAGGAAAAGTAGATAAGATCTTTAACATCATCAATCCTGATACAAAGGCAATGAATGCACGTATTAAGTTAAGCAATGCTGATTTTTTACTTAAACCAGATATGAGTGCAACTATTAAGCTATCCTTTACAGAGTCATCAAGTATGATCGCCGTGCCAAGTAAGGCAATCATATTTGACAAAAGTAAAAATTTTGTTATGGTTTATAAAAGCAAATCAAATATCGAGACTAGACCTGTAGAGGTTTTTAGACAAGTGGGTGACATCACTTATATATCAAGAGGTATTGATGAAAACGAAAAAGTAATTACCAACAATCAATTGTTCATTTACGACGCATTAAACGACTAATCATGTTCAAAGAAAAATCATTAGTAGCTATTATTATTCTTTTCTCTGCTTCGGTATTAGCGCAAGATACACCAAAAGAAGAGAAAGAAAGCTTTAGTCTCCATTATCAAACTACATCCATTTATCAATATCATTCGGCATTCAAAGCACAGTATTCGGGAGCAAGTAGTTTACAGAACACGGAAGAAAAGGCACTGTCCCTTACCTCTACTCTATTTTTTGATATGCCATTGTGGAAAGGTGCATCTATCACCCTAAACCCCGAATTGGCTGGTGGTGAAGGTGTTTCGCAAGCCAAAGGATTAGGAGGTTTTGCCAACGGAGAAACCTTTAGAATCGGGAATGCTAAGCCTGTGGTTTATATGGCTAGGATGTTACTCGAACAAAATTTTGACTTTGATACTAGCCACTCCTTGAAAATGGTATTTGGAAAATTTGGACTGGCAGATTATTTTGATGGAAACAGTTTCAGTCACGATGTTCGATCTCAGTTTTTAAACTGGTCACTTATGGATATGGGCGCTTGGGATTATGCTGCAAACACAAGAGGATACACGGATGCATTATATGCGAATTATCAGTTTAACAATTGGCAAATTAGAGCCGCGTGGTCTGCTCAACCTACCAAAGCGAATGGACCAAATGTAGCATTTAATGCAAAAAAATCGAATGCTATTAACTTAGAAGTCGAAAGGCAAATTGATTTTAAGAACAGCGACCAAGCTGTAATTAGACTTTTAGGTTTTCGAAATGTAGCGGCAGCCGGAAACTACAATCAAGCCAATGCCAACTTTGTAGGTACACCTGATATTACAAGCACACGTGCCAACGGTCGCACAAAATACGGACTAGGATTAAATGCTGAGTATGCGCACAAAGATTTATGGGGCGCTTTTACCAGGCTAAGTTATAATGACGGGAAAAACGAAACTTGGGCCTTTACTGAGATTGATCAATCTGCAACAGCGGGTATTAATTTAAAAGGTAAAATGTGGCAGCGTGAAAATGATGGTGCTGGAATTGCATTTGCAAGCAACGGACTATCAGCAGCGCATCAAAAATACCAACAGCTGGGAGGAAACGGTTTTATGATTGGTGACGGGAACCTAAACTATGGTACCGAAAAAATAGTAGAAGCCTTTTATTCCTTTTCTGTTCCTAAGTCGAATATAACCCTTTCACCTGATTACCAATTTATTGTTAACCCAGGTTACAACAAAGATCGAGGTCCTGTTAACTTTTTCTCATTGCGTTTTCATGCCCAATTTTAAAATTAAAAAATCATGAATAAGTTTATCAAAAATATTATTGCTTTTTCGCTAAAGAATAAAGCATTCACCTTTTTCTGGGTTGGACTATTGGCTGTTTTAGGATTTATTTCTTTTTCGAATATGCCTATCGAAGCTTTCCCTGATGTTACGAACACCCAAATCATAATTGTAAATCAATGGAACGGTCGAAGTGCTGAAGAAATTGAGAGATTTGTTACTTCGCCCATTGAAATCTCAATGAACTCTGTACAAAAGAAAACAAGTGTTCGTAGTATTACCATGTTTGGATTATCAGTTATCAAAATAATTTTTGACGATGGAGTTGATGATGCTTTTGCAAGGCAACAAGTTAATAATTTACTTAAAAACGTATCTCTTCCTGATGGTGTAGAAGTAGACGTTCAGCCACCTTATGGTCCGACAGGAGAAATTTTTAGATATGTATTAAAGAGTAAAGATCGTGACTCAAGAGATTTATTAACAATTCAGTCTTGGACTATTGACAGACAACTTCGTGCTATTCCTGGCGTGGCAGATTTGGTTGCTTTTGGAGGCCAAGAAAAGACGTATGAGGTGGGAGTTAATCCAGTAAAATTAGCACAATACAACATAACGCCTCTCCAAGTCTACGATGCCATCAATGCTAGCAACCTAAATGTTGGAGGAGATGTTATAGAAAAAAATGGACAAGCATATGTGGTACGTGGTGTTGGATTGGTTAAATCAATTAGAGATATAGAAAATATTATTGTTGATGATGCGAACGGAAATCCAATTTTAATAAAAAATGTGGCAGATGTCTATGAAAGTGCCATGCCACGTGTGGGCCAAGCAGGACTTGATGGCAATGACGATGTTGTTGAAGGAATTGTTGTGATGCGTAAAGGAGAGAATGCCAAAGAGATTCTAGCTCTAGTAAAAGCAAAAATAGATGATTTGAACAACAACATTTTGCCAAAAGATGTAAAAATGGAAACATTTTATGATCGTGATCGTTTAATGAATTTCACTACTGAAACGGTTATGCATAACTTATTTGAAGGGATCGTACTCGTTACTTGTATCGTTTTTCTATTCATGGCAGACTGGCGTACAACATTTACGGTATCTATTGTTATTCCTTTAGCATTATTGTTTGCTTTTCTATGCTTGAAATTGATGGGCATGAGCGCCAATTTACTGAGCTTAGGTGCAGTTGATTTCGGAATTATTATTGACGGTGCGGTGGTAATGGTCGAAGGACTCTTTGTAGTATTAGATCAAAAATCTCACGATGTTGGAATGGAAAAATACAACAAGTTAGCAAAAGGAAGCTTGATTAAAAGAACCGGAACTGAAATGGGTAAAGCTATCTTTTTTTCAAAATTAATTATCATTACAGCCTTACTTCCTATTTTCTCTTTTCAAAAAGTTGAAGGAAAAATGTTCTCACCCCTAGCCTACACTTTAGGTTTTGCCTTGATCGGAGCATTGCTTTTTACGCTTACATTAGTACCGGTACTTTCTCATATTTTGTTGAATAAAAATGTCAAAGAAAAACATAATCCATTTGTTATTTTCTGGGATAACTTAGTTGCAAAAGGTTTTGGTTGGACTTTTAAACACAAAGTACAATCGTTAATTATTTCATTAGTATTATTGGTGGCTGTATTTTTCTCGGCAGGTTTTCTTGGGACCGAATTTCTACCGCAACTCAACGAAGGTGCACTATGGGTTGAAGCAAAATTACCGATGAGTACTAGCTTAACCGAAACCGTAAAAACAACTGCTGTTTTAAGGAAAGAATTACAATCTTTTCCAGAAGTAATTGGAGTTTTATCACAAGTAGGTCGAAGTAATGACGGAACAGACCCTAGCGGATTCTACTATGTTCAAATGCAAGTAAATTTAAAACCAAAAGAAGATTGGACTCGCAAGATTACCATGGATGAGCTAGTGGACCAAATGGACAAAAAACTAACCAAACATCAAGGAATAGGCTACAATTACTCACAACCAATTATTGACAATGTTGCTGAGGCTGTTGCTGGAATTAATGCGTCAAATGCTGTCAAAATTTATGGTGATGATTTAGAAGAACTTGATAAATTGGCTAACCAAGTTATCAATAAAATAAAAAATGTTCCTGGTATAAGAGATGTTGGTATTCTTAGAAATATAGGACAACCAGAAATGAGCGTAGTACTTGATCGAGAAAAAATGGCTGCTTATGGTGTGACTCTAAAAGATGCACAGGCAGTCCTTGAACTAGCGATTGGAGGAAAAACTGCAACTGAAAAATATGAAGGTGAGAAGAAATTTGCGGTGCGCGTGCGCTATGCAAAGCAATACCGAAATGATCAAGTTGATATTGGTGAGCTAAAAGTTCCAACTTTGCGCGGTGTGAAGATTCCGTTAAGGGAAATATCTGATTTAAAAACAGTGACAGGCCCTGCTTTTATCTACAGGGATAATACCAAACGCTTTATTGGTGTAAAGTTTTCAGTACGTGATCGCGATTTAGGAAGTACGATTGCTGATGCACAGTCAAGAGTAAAAACTTTAAAATTACCTACAGGATATAGCGTAGGTTGGACAGGCGAATTTGAAAATCAAGTTAGAGCAAGTGCCCGACTAGGACAAGTAGTGCCAATTAGTTTAATTGGAATCTTCGTTTTACTCTTTATCCTTTTTGGAAACATAAAAGATTCTTTATTGGTTTTGGCAAATGTTCCTTTTGCAATTATTGGTGGAATTATAGCTTTACATGTAACAGGAATGAATTTTGGAATATCAGCAGGGGTTGGTTTTATTGCCTTATTGGGAATTTGTATTCAAAACGGTGTGATCCTGATTACTGAATTTCATCATAATCTGAAAGCTAAATTTACGTTGGAAGAATCTATTTTCAAAGGTGTAAAAGCCAGAACAAGAGCTGTAGTCATGACTGCTCTTATGGCATCAATTGGTTTGTTACCAGCAGCAATTTCTACCGGAATTGGATCTGAATCTCAAAAACCATTGGCAATCGTAATTATAGGTGGATTGGTTACGGCAACTATTTTGACCTTATTAGTCTTCCCTATCATTTTTTGGGTTTTTAATAGAAAAAAACACGCTCCAATTGTATAAATAAAATTTTGATGAATCAAATACCACGTTGATCAAAAGACCGTAGTTTACTCAAAACTACGGTCTTTTTCTTTTTACAACGTACCGTATTGCTTCTAGAAGGAAAAATCATATTTTAGCCCTGATTTAATCCCCGTTTTCTATGAAGACTATTTATCTAATGATTACCGTATTTTTTGTTTTCTTACTTTGGTCTATTAGTAACCCAAAAGAAGGTTTTACTTGTTTTCTCGAAATAATTCCTGCTATTATTGGTGCTCTAGTGTTGGCACTTACTTTCAAAAAATTTAGATTCACTAATTTCACTTACTTCCTGATCCTTATTCATTGTATCATCCTCTTTATTGGTGGTCATTATACTTATGCCGAAGTGCCCTTTTTTGATTTTATAAAAGAAACATTTCATCAAAGTCGAAATAATTATGATAAGGTTGGTCATTTTGCCCAAGGATTGGTACCTGCATTGATAACTCGCGAATTGTTTATTAGAAAAAAAGTCATTAGCAATCCTAGTTTTTTCAATTTTATAATTGTTTCCATTTGTCTGGCCATTAGCGCTGCGTATGAATGGATTGAATGGGGAGTGTCATTGGTCACTGGCGAAGGTGGAGATGCATTTTTGGGTACACAAGGAGATATTTGGGACACACAATCTGATATGCTTTTTGCTACTATTGGCGCAATTTCCGGCCTTTTATTATTTTCTAAAATTCAAAACAAACAGCTAAATCTACTTGAAGCAAATTAATTATATAAAAAAAGCCGCAATTCCTATTTTGAATTGCGGCCTTCTTATGAATTTATAAATATTAGTTTGCTAAATAAGCAACCACATTTTTTTCTATTCGTTCATTAATGTTTGATATGTCTGCTTTTACAAATTTTTCACCAATGATATTTTCGTATAATTCGATATATCTCTCAGAAACTGTTGCAATATATTCCTCGGTCATTTCTGGAATTTGTTGTCCTTCTTTACCTTGAAAACCATTTTCAATCAACCAACGTCGCACAAATTCTTTAGATAATTGTTTTTGTTCTTCTCCACTATTTTGTCTTTCTTGATATCCTTCAGCATAAAAATAACGAGAAGAATCAGGAGTATGAATTTCATCAATTAAAACGATGACACCCCCTTTTGTCTTTCCAAATTCATATTTAGTGTCTACTAAAATCAAACCTTTGCTTGCAGCGATCTCAGTACCTCTTTGGAACAATGCACGTGTGTATTTTTCTAACACTACATAATCTTCTTCTGTAACGATTCCGTTTGCCAAGATTGCTTCTCTCGAAATATCTGCATCGTGTTCTCCATTATCCGCCTTGGTAGTAGGTGTAATTATAGGTTCCGGAAATTTATCATTTTCTTTCAATCCTTCGGGCATAGCAACACCACAAATACTTCTTTTTCCTTCAGCATACTCGCGAGATGCATGACCAGATAAGTAGCCACGAATCACCATTTCAACTTTAAAAGGTTCACACAAATGTCCAACGGCAACACTAGGATCTGGTGTAGCAATCAACCAATTTGGTACAATGTCTGCAGTCAACTCCATGAATTTGGTAGCGATTTGATTTAAAATCTGACCTTTGTACGGAATACCTTTTGGCAAAACCACATCAAAAGCTGAAAGTCTATCTGTAGCAACCATTACCAAAAGGTCATCGTTGATATTGTAAACTTCTCTAACCTTACCTCTATAAACAGATTTTTGATTCGGAAAATTAAAATTGGTTGTAGTTATTGTATTGCTCATTTGTAAAAAGTTGTGTTGTTGTTAAGAAGTCACAAATTTAGGATTATTTTTTAGAACTGCACTAAAAATGAAATAGGGATATTAACAGAATCTCAGCACTTAATTAGACTCCGTTCTTGATGGATTCAAAACAGTATTCATTAAAAAGTGCGCTACTCCATTTTGTCCATTATCCAAAATAACTTCTAATTGTGATAATTTACTCTTTAGACTTTCAGGCGCATTGCCCATCAATAATCCTTTGGCTGCTGCTTTGAGCATCCCTTCATCATTATATCCATCACCAAATGCTATAGTTTGCTCGTATGTAAAATTCTCGATTTCCAAAATATTGGCGATTGCCACACTTTTATCAACAGAGATATCCATGAATTCAAGACAATGCGGCAAACTAAAGGCATGGGACAAAATCCCCTCGTGTTTAGCAACTATACGATCTCTAAGTGCTACTAATTTCGAATGCTTTTCATGGGTGAAAAATAGTTTGATTGTACTCAAATCTGATAGTTTATCAAAATCAACCAGCTCGGGTTTGTATTTCATGTCAGGCTGAAATTTCAACAGTTTTTCGTTGTGTTTGTTTGTCTGCCAAACTTTTTCTTTATACAAAACAACCGTGAATTCATCTGGAATTCCGATATCAAAAACAGATTTTATAACCTCACTCTTGATATCAATGGCATATAATAATTCATTTTTTGGCGAATGAATTCTAGCCCCGTTTGAAGTAACCAAATAAACAGGAAAACCCAATTGATCTACTAATATTTTAGCATCTAGATGGTGTCTACCCGTAGCAACAATTATTAAATAACCCTCGTCATTCAAGGCTTTGAAAACAGTTTTAGAATAGTCTGATATTTGATGATCCGTATTTAATAAGGTTCCGTCCAAATCGGTCACTATCACTTTAATCGTATTTTTATTGGTCATTCTAACTTATATTTTTTTTGCAAAACTATTTTATTCGAAAAACAAATAGATCATCACAAGTTGATTCTATTGTTAATTTAAGGTCCTATTATATTTCGATTTAAAAAACTGACTTTCTGATGATTCGAGAAAAGAGTTGATACCCCAAACGTTTTCTAAGAATATTTAAAAAATTGGCATCAAAACCTATTGTATATCTTTTAAAATTGCGAGGAGGATGATTTGCTATTTCAAAAATTTTCTCTACAATATCTGCTTTCAAATCTTTGTTTTTCTTCGTCTTTTTTTCTAATAAACTATTGATTTTTTGCATCAAGCAATCATAGGACGGAATACTTGATTCTGGGCATTTTGATACATTTTTTTGAAAATTTGATGGTGTATTTCCGAATTGAACTGTTGCAACACCAATATTGAAATCTTTCACCTCATAGGCCATACATTCAGAAAAGCTTTCGACAGCGTGCTTTGTTGAATGATAAAAACTTCCCAGAGGAAGATTTACCAAACCAGCAATCGAGGTAATATTAATAAACAAACCCTGATTTTGTTTTCTAAAAGCAGGAATAAAAGAGCGACAAACCTTAACAACGCCCAAATAATTTACATCTACAATGGCATCGATTTTACTGTCTTCTGATAATTCTACAAAACTCCGATACCCTATTCCCGCATTGTTAATCACCACATCAATGGTGGTATATTTTTGTAGAATGGCTTCCTTACATTTTTCAATGCTATCGGTAGAGGTAACATCGAGTTCAAAACACGAAATGGAGGGTACTTTTTCTAATGCTGCTGCTTTTTCGACACAAATCATGGTCGCAATCACATTCCAGCCAAGATCTGCAAAATACAAGGCTGTAGCTTTCCCTATGCCGCCGCAAGCACCTGTAATTAAAACTGTTTTCAATATCTAATCCTTTTTTTATAGTGGCAATCAATAAAAACGACCTCAAAAGAGGTCGTTATGTAACAAAGATACTAATTGCAATTAATTATTAATCGGTATTCTCCGTGTATTTGTAGGCATCAATAACCTTTTTGACCAATTTGTGACGTACAATATCTTTATCGTCAAGATAAATAATCCCAATTCCTTCAATATCTTTCAACACTAGTAATGCCTCTTTGAGACCAGAAATTGTTCTTCTAGGCAAATCGACCTGTCCTGGATCACCAGTAATCATAAATTTGGCACTTTTTCCCATTCGAGTCAAAAACATTTTCATTTGTGAATGTGTAGTGTTTTGTGCTTCATCCAAAATTACAAAAGCATGATCCAAAGTTCGCCCACGCATGAAGGCAAGCGGAGCAATTTGTATAATACCTTTAGTTATATAATCCTCTAATTTCTCATTCGGAATCATATCGCGTAAAGCGTCATACAATGGTTGCATATAAGGATCCAGTTTCTCTTTCATGTCTCCGGGTAAGAAACCAAGGTTTTCACCCGCCTCTACCGCCGGACGAGTCAAAATGATTCGTTTTACTTGTTTTTCTTTCAAGGCACGAACAGCCATGGCTACACCAGTATATGTTTTTCCAGTACCTGCGGGACCTACAGCAAAAACCATATCATTTTTGTTGATGGTATCTACCAACAATTGTTGGTTGGGTGTCATGGCTTTGATCATTTTACCACCTACTCCATGTACTAATATCTTATCGTTTATGGTTGTTTTTCTATCTTCGCCGTCTCCCATAATAACGCGCTCAATTACATTATCATCAATATTATTATACCTAGAAAAATGCAATAGTAAGCGCTGAAAACGTTTTTCGAATTCATCTAATATTTCTTTTTCACCAAAAGCCTTTAACGTTGTGCCTCGTGCTACAATTTTTAATTTAGGGTAGTACTTCTTAATCATTTCAAGATGAGTGTCTTGAGCGCCCCAAAACTCTTTTGGTGCGATGTCTATGAGCTCGATGATTCTTTCGTTCAAATTTTGCAGTTTTAAATTAACATTTAGACCTTTAGTATTGTAATACGAATAGGAATTGATTATCTAGTTATTTCCTAATTAAGTAGAATTTGTTTTTTGTTTTATTGCGTTTTTGAGATTACTATTATTAGCTTTGCACTTCTCAAATTTAATAAAAATTAATTTTAGATTACAGTAATAGTTATAAACAAAATGATGTCAATAATTACCCTTACTACCGATTACGGCTTGAAAGATCACTTTGTAGGTGCGCTCAAGGGAAAGTTGTTGACCGAACAGTCAGATTGTACTATTATCGACATTTCGCATGACATTGATCCATTCAACACTGTAGAAGCAAGTTACATCATTGGAGCCGCTTATGCGAGTTTTCCAAAAGGTACGGTTCATATCATTGGAGTCGATCTGGAATTAAACAAAGAGAACCAACATATTGCTATGCAGTGGAATGATCACTATTTTATCGCTGCAGACAATGGTATATTGAGTATGTTGTCACAAAAAATTGTACCACAAAAAATAGTTGCTATAAACATTCACGACCGCTTGCCTAATAATGCAACTGATATGGATGTATTTGTAAAGGTAGCCTGTCACATTGCTCGTGGAGGCTCGTTGAGCGTTGTAGGTAAAGAAATTGCAACAATCAAAGAAGTAACCGATTTGCAAGCAACAGTATCCGTGGACAATAATACCCTCAAGGGTCATGTTATCTATATAGACCACCTGGGAAATGTCGTGACCAACATCAGTAAAAAGCAATTTATAGAGGTTGCCAAAGGTCGCCCGTATGAGGTGGTATTGCGAACGAAGAACATAAAAACGATATTGGCCCGTTATTCTGATATTGCTATTTCAGAAAAATATCCTATCAAAAATTATGAGGGTCAAAAGCTTGCTCTTTTTAATGAAGCTGGTTTTCTTGAAATTGCCATATTCAGGAGTAATCCTTCCTCGGTAGGATCTGCCAAAAGTTTGCTAGGCCTCAATTACCGCGATGTGGTAAGCATACAATTTAAATAAAAATACATGAATCCAGTCATAAGGAAACTTTTTTATGCTTTACCAATCCCTCTGCGCTATGCAGTGAGACAGGTAATCTATCTTCCGACAGATCTTTTTCGAAAAAAAAACGACCTAGTTCCTCCAAAAGGGATGATTTTCACAGGATCGGGTGATTATCTGCAAGTTGGACAAACTTTTTTTAACCATTTTCAGAAATATGGAAAATTAACACCTGACAGTAGTGTGCTTGATATAGGATCTGGCATTGGTCGAATGTCTATTCCGTTTACATCATACCTCTCTTCTAAAGGGCGCTATGAAGGTTTTGACATTGTAGAAAAGGGAGTGAAATGGTGTACTAAAAACATCAGCAGTCGTTTCTCAAATTTCAAATATACCTTGATTCCACTTCGAAATGATTTGTACAACCATTCAACCTCTGAGAAGGCTGCTAATCTAACATTCCCGTATGAAAATGATGCCTTTGATTTTGTGTTTCTGACTTCTGTTTTCACACACATGATGCCAGATGATGTAGAAAATTATATCAAGGAAATTAAACGTGTCTTAAAAAAAGACTGCATCTGTTTTAGCACCTTTTTCATTTTGGATGAAGAAAGTACTGCTTCAATGATAAAAGAAGGATCTAAAAATTTCCCTCATAACTATGGAGATTACTCACTAATGGACAAAAATGTCAAGGAAGCCAACGTAGGCTATAAAAAAGATTTTTTGTATTCTCTTTTCGAAAAGTATGATCTTAAAGTAGACCATTTTATAAGAGGTAGCTGGTCAGGTCTACAATCTGGTGACTTTAATGAACACCAAGATGTATTAATTATAACAAAACTGTAATGAAATCAATTGCAATACGAGAACTGAAATCTTTTTTTGGTTCACCTATCGGTTACCTAGTAATCGCTCTTTTTCTAATTTTGAACGGTGTTTTCCTTTGGGTATTTGAGGGAGAATACAACATTCTCAATTCTGGATTCGCAGACATGAGTCCATTTTTCACCTTATCGCCTTGGATTTTACTTTTCTTAATTCCTGCTGTCACCATGCGCAGTTTTTCAGACGAGAAAAAACAAGGAACACTTGAATTGCTGCTAACGAAACCCTTATCGATTTGGGAAATTGTAAATGGTAAATTTCTAGGTGCTTTCATTTTAATTGTGATTGCAATACTACCTACTTTGATTTATGTGGTGACCATTTCGTCATTGGGTTCGCCTGAAGGCAATATTGATATGGGCAGCACGATGGGCTCTTACTTTGGACTTTTATTCCTAATATCAGGCTATTCGGCTATTGGTATTTTCACCTCTTCGTTATCAGAAAACCAAATTGTTGCTTTTTTGATTGCTGTTTTTGTATCCTTCTTTTTCTTTTTTGGGTTTGATGGTATAGCAACCCTATCCCCTACGTTTTCGAACTTTATCAGTGCATTGGGCATGCAAGAACATTTTAAAAGCATGAGTCGAGGTGTTTTGGACACGCGTGATATCATTTATTTTTTGAGCATCACAATCGCTTTTCTGTCCTTTACTGTTTATAAACTTAAATCCGTTCAATTGTAATGGGATATTCTCTAAATAAAAATAGCAAGACCGTACTCGTTACCCTTGCGATTCTGGTGGTACTGAACACGATTGGGAGTTTTTTCTTCCACCGTTTTGATTTAACCAAAGACAAACGCTACACCTTATCTGAAACATCATTAAAAATAGTAAATCAGGTAAATGAGCCCTTGTTTGTAAAAGTGTACATGCAAGGCGATTTGCCAGCAGAGTTTAAACGTTTACAACAAGAAACGCGTCAATTGCTTGAAGAATTTCAGGCCTATAACAAAAATATTTCTTTCGAATTTATTGATCCTTTAGAAAATGAAGATTCGAGCATGGACAATATCAAATCGTTATATTCGAAAGGGCTAACTCCTGTAAATATTACGGTAGATGACAAAGGGAAGCAATCACAAGCAATGGTTTTTCCTTGGGCTATTGCGTATTATAAAAATAAAGAAGTGAATATCCCATTGCTAAAAAATATCATGGGAGCTTCTACCACGGACAAAGTAATTGGATCTGTTCAACATTTAGAATACTCTATTGCTGATGCTTTGAATAAAGTGACGGTGGCAAAACAAAAGAAAATTGCAGTAATAAAAGGCAATGGCGAACTACAAGACATTAGAATGGCCAAGTTTTTACTGCAAATACGCGAAAGTTACCACATTGGACCTTTTACATTAGACTCTGTGGCTACCGATCCTATAAATAGTTTAGAAGCTTTAAAAAAATACGACTTAGCCATTATTGCAAAACCTACAGAAACTTTTTCTGATGCCGAAAAGCAGGTGTTAGATCAATATATTATTAATGGTGGAAAAAGTTTATGGTTAATTGACCAAGTGACTGCGGAGATGGATAGTTTATACAATCCAGCTGGAGCGACCCTTGCCTACCCAAAAGACTTGGGCTTGAATGATCTGTTTTTTAAATACGGATTTAGAATCAATCCTGACCTTGTTAAAGATGAACAAGGAAGCCCGATTAAACTCGCAACAGGAGAGCAAGGAAGTGCAACACAGTACCAAGATTTCAACTGGAAATTTGCTCCTTTAATCTACCCTACTAGCCAACACCCAATTGTAAAAAACTTGGGTGGAATTAAATTTGACTTTGCCAATCCGATTGATACTTTGAAAAATGGTATAAAGAAAACCGTTTTGTTGCAATCTTCACAATATTCGAAAAAGATAGGAACGCCGGTTGAAGTCAACCTTAATATGGTAACCGAAGAAACGAGTCCGAATCATTACATCAAAACCGGAAACATTCCGATGAGTGTTTTATTAGAAGGGGATTTTAAATCGGTATTTGAGAATCGCATTTTACCTTTCGATCAAAAAGACTTTAAAAAAATAAGTACGCCAAATAAAATGATTGTAATATCCGATGGGGATTTGATCAAAAACCAATTGGACAAGGATGGTTCTCCCGTAGAATTGGGCTTTGATCAACGATCAGGAAATTTGTACGACAACAAAGATTTCATGCTCAATTGTGTCAATTATTTGCTTGATGACACCGGACTTATTAACATTAGATCCAAAGATTTGGATTTACCATTACTTGACAAAGAAAAAGTATCAGAGAACTATACCCAAACACAACTCCTAACAATAGGGCTTCCCCTTGTTATTCTTGGTGTTTTTGGCTTTGTATTCACTTATGTGCGCAAAAGAAAATATAGCAAATAGTGTTAATAAATAATTTTCAATACTAAATTAGATTACGATATATTTGTAAAATGTATTCTATTTTATAAAATTAAGTTGCAATACGTATTTCAAAAAATAAAAGAGAACAGATGAAACCGCCATGTTTCAAAACGATAATTATTTCAAACAATGGCGATACCATATTCCAATAAAAAATAAAATATAATCTTCATATGAAATTTATAGTATCGAGTTCGTACTTATTAAAGCAATTACAAGTTTTAGGAAGTGTTATCAATAGTAGTAATACGTTACCAATCTTGGATAACTTCCTTTTTGAATTAAACAATAATGAACTGACGGTTTCTGCATCAGACTTGGAAACGACCATGGCAGCGACCTTAGAAATTGATTCTACTAGTCAAGGAAGTGTTGCAGTACCTGCAAAATTACTTTTGGAAATTTTAAAAACATTTCCAGAACAACCTTTGACTTTTACTGTTGAAGAAAATAGTACAATCGAGATTAGTTCTAACTCCGGTAAATATGCATTGGCTTATGCACCAGGAGCTGAATTTCCTAAATCGGTAAACTTAGAAGAGCCATCGGTAACGTTGGTCCCTGCAGATGTTTTGGCAACTGCCATAAGTAAAACAATATTTGCAGCAGGAAATGATGATTTACGTCCTGTAATGTCAGGAGTATTTTTTCAATTCTCGCCAGAAGGTTTAATCTTTGTTGCTACAGATGCACACAAATTGGTGAAATATGCACGTACAGATGTAAAAGCCTCTGAAGTCGCAGATTTTATTATGCCAAAGAAACCTTTGACAATTTTAAAGAACATTCTTTCTACATCAGATGCGGAAGTTAAAATAGAATACAACGAATCTAACGCTACTTTTACGTTTGACAACTACAATTTGATGTGTCGTTTGATTGACGGAAAATATCCAAATTACGAAGCTGTAATTCCAAAAGAAAACCCTAACAAATTAATGATTGACCGTTCTCAATTTTTGAGTTCAGTACGTCGTGTGGCAATTTTCTCAAACAAAACTACGCACCAAATTCGTTTAAAAATTGCTGGGGCTGAATTAAATGTATCTGCTGAAGATATTGATTATTCGAACAAAGCCGAAGAACGATTGACTTGTGATTATCAAGGAGATGATATGCAAATAGGCTTCAACTCTCGTTTTTTAACCGAAATGTTGACTAATTTACAATCAGATATGATTATGCTAGAAATGTCATTACCAAATAGAGCAGGAATTTTAACTCCTGTTGATGGTTTGGAAGAAGGTGAAACAGTGACAATGTTGGTAATGCCAGTAATGCTAAATAGTTAGTAAATTTAATTGTGCTATATGATGCTTTACATCGCATAACAATATTTAAACTTTATTTTTATAATAGAAACCGCTATTTCATTAGGAATAAGCGGTTTTTTTTATTCAAGATTAACTCCAAAAATAAATTATTAAACAGCACAAACACGAGAAGTAAAACATTAGAATACCTATTTGTCAATTACTTGAATGTATATTTAAGACCAAAATTTAGTAATCAAAACTTGCTGATAAAGTAAATTGGAGTGCTTAACAACGAAATCAATTAAAGGATAATCATTTTATTATTCGAATAAAAATTAACCATTGTCAACTATGAACAGTATGCCTAATTTTAAAAATTTAGTTACCGCATTATTTATCTTGACCTGCACTTTTATTTTTGCCCAGCAAAAAGAATACAGAGAAGCAAAAATCGACAGTCTAACTTTTATAAATACTAGGAAACAATTAGAAAATGTAAATACATCACTATTTGAAAAGAGGCTATTCTCCAAAGACAGCATTAGAATTCCGTTTGGTTTTTTGACTCCTAAGGACAATCAGACAGGTAAAAAATTTCCATTGATTATCACCTTTCATAATTCTACAAGGATAGGCAATGACAATGAAAAACAACTTGAACCCTTAGCTAAAATATGGCTCAGAGACGAAATTTATGCAAATTACCAATGTTATGTTGTTGCACCACAATTTAATAAACGAAGTTCCAATTACGTACCTACTAACGATAATCATTTAACTTCAAAACCATCTAATGAAGTATCCGCACTATTAACGCTAATCGAAAATCTACAAAAAGAATATCCTAATATCGACAAGAACCGCATTTACTTAATAGGTTATTCTATGGGTGCATCTACTGCTCAAAATTTGTTGAGTTTAAAGCCAAACAAATTCGCTGCCCTAGTTTCAGTAGCTGCTGTGCCTGATTTTTCGAACCTCAAAAAGATAGAAAATAAAAACATCTGGCTAATTCACGGCGATCAAGATGATGAAAATCCGTATGATGGTAGTGTTGTCTTTTTCGATAAATTAGCTAAAAGTAAAAATTTGACTTTTACTACTGTTCGAAATCTAAATCATAATACAATTCTAAGTCCCTTTTTAACAACCGATGAAATTCCACAATGGCTTTTTGCAAAAGAAAAATAATTCTAGTAATGAAGATGAACTATTCAATGTTGAAAAAATGGTATTTGATCTATGATGGCATAAATAACGATGTTTTATTTAACCATAAATCAAATGATAATTAGCGTTAAAACTAAACACTACGGGATAGGATTGATAAGATATTCTAATAAAATTTAGCCTCTGGAAATATGATTGGTACTTTTTCATTTTCGAAATAAAATTGTTCAGCTTCAAGAAAATTAATCAAACTGAATCACGATTAACCCCTATCCATGATTTTGCCCTACAAAAAACAGTGCTTATGATTAAAAAAGATTCAAATACTACAAATAGCTGCACCGCAATTACATAATTCTGACTATTTTTGCATTTGTTTTCATTTCCTTATTTCTATTGATAAAAGAAGAAGTAAAAAATGGAAATAAATCACTAAATTACTACCTAATTCAATAGTACTACTCAAGCTTATTAGGCAATGGTACTAATCAGGATTGCATATAAATGCCACAGCATAAAAATATCGTTCTATGGAACGTGTAAAAAAGAACAAAACCTATGACAAATAACATTCTACTTGAAAATCAATATAACCGCTCAAGTTTATTCGAAAAAGAGAATGTAAACTACTTAGTTCGCATTTTAAAAAGATTTAATACAGTTCCAAAAATAAATAATATAAATATTATTACCTCTACTACGGAACCGGATATTTTTCGAATTGTACCTAATAAAGCAATTATCATTGGTTCTTCTTTTTTAGACAAACCAATATTGGCTTTAGTCTATTTGAGGTTTGGTATCGAATGGCAATTGTGGTACAAAGCACTTAACAATGAAAAAGAAGATGCTGCTTTGTGTGACGTGGCTGCTCTTGAAGTAACCCGTATTTTTTATAATTTATTACCTAAAGATGATAAAGAAAAACTAGAGGATCTTGATTTTCTTTTAATAAACTTAATAAAGAATGATGTCAAAGTAGATGCTGCTTCGTTATTAAAAAATGAAGAATTACAAGCCTACCATCGTTTGAAATCTCCAAGCAAAAGTTGCCAAGAATCTTGGAAAACAATTGTAGACAATCTAGCCAAACCTACAGAATATCTATTGATGGCCGGAGGAGATTTGCGTTTGAATATAGATGAAATTCAGTTACTAAATAAGTATGGTTGCCGACCATTTCCTAGGCCAGATGCTTTTACATTTGCCTCGTCTACAGCCTCTAGCGTCTCTAATTTTGCTTATGACAAAACAGATAAAATTAGAAGTATTCTTATTCGAAATAGCCTAAAATACGGATTTGAAAAAACAACATTAGAATTTGCCGCTTTACTTAAAAATAATCTGCGAAAAATATTTAAACTGAGTGAAGAGTGTGAAATCATCTTCTCTCCATCAGGAACCGATTCTGCTTTGCAAATTGCTGCAATTACACAGATAATATCCGACAAAGAAATTACACATATATTAGTAGCTTCAGATGAAACCGGAAGTGGTGTAGCGGCAGCATTGAAAGGTTGTCATTTTGAGAATACGACCGCTCTTAATATTCCTATCAAAAAAGGAGATAGCATTGAAGGTTTCCGCCCAGTTGATTTAATTAAGATTCCGTTTAGGGATCAAAACGGAGCTTTGAAATCGGCTAGCCAATTGGATCAAGAAGTTTTTGATGCTGTTGCTCAAACAACGGCTTTGGGTAGACATGTCGTTTTGCATACAATGGATCAATCAAAATTAGGCTATCAATCTCCTACTGATAAACTCATCATAAAACTGAATACTATTGAAGCCCTTTCGATGCAAATTGTTGTAGACGGATCGCAACTTCGATTGGATCCCAAAGACATTCAAAACTACTTGAGCAAAGGTTATATTGTAACCATTACAGGAAGTAAATTTTTTACAGGTCCTCCCTATTCAGGTGCTTTATTTTTACCCAAAAATGTGAGTAAACTAGCCCAGTCAGCCAAAAATAGTTTACCAATGGGATTGAAACAATACTACAACCATTCCGACTGGCCTGCATCATGGTCCTGCTCTACTGCCTTGTCAGACGGGTATAATTATGGCTCGTATATGCGTTGGCATGCCGCAATAATCGAAATGTTTAGGTACTATAAAACGCCCGTTTTGTATCGAAATATGGGAATCGAAATGTTTTGCAATTTTGTTGAGGACTCTATAAAAGATGCTACTTTCTTAAAACCAATCTACGAGCACGAAGTAAAAACAAACAATTACAGCAGTAAGGAATTTGGAATCAGAAACATTCGAACCATTTTTCCGTTTTTCATTTTGAATAATGATGAAGTACTTTCTGTTGATAAAGTAAAAAAACTCTACGCACTTTTAAATTCGGACTTGTCAGAACAATTTGCGGACTCTTCTATAGAAATAATTCGACTAGCAGCTCAAAAATGTCATATTGGTCAAGCTGTAAATGTTATTTATGAAGATAAATCACCTACTGCTGTTTTACGAATTAGTTTAGGCGCACGCGTGATTTCTGAGAGTTGGGTCAATCGTGATATTAGCCTTTTCTTTAGAAATATCGAATTGCAAATGACACAAATCACTATTACTATTAAAAAAATAGAATTAATTTTAAGTAACCCCGATTTACTGAATTAATACAAAAATCAATACCAACACAAGTTCCCATTTACAGTTGTAAATGGGAACTTTTTTGATTTATAGAAACACTGTCTTTATTTTTGAGAATTAGAACATCTTTACACCTACTTTAATAAAATCCTCTATTATAAACTTTATAATAAATCAGCTACCAATTCTCTTTTACTCATTTTAATAATTGGTAAAGTGTCCGTTAACTATGTGTAAAATGTTAAATTCTAACATTTGTTACCTCATGTCTAGTTTTACTTTTGAACAAAATAAAAAAAAAGTAAAATGAAAAATTATCGATTAAAGTACTTCTATTTAAAAGTCTTGCTCATTCTATTAAGCAGTTGCTACCATTCATATGGTCAATCAACAAATGCAACAATTAAAGGAACTGTTAATGATGAAAATGGTCTTCCAATAATGGGAGTAGAAATTTTAGTTAAAGATAAATCTACTGGTTTTAAATCAAGTACTGTAACAAATGACAATGGTGATTTTAAATTATCTCAGTTACCCCTTGGAGGTCCATATAGTATAAACGCAAGTTTTCTGGGCTTCTCTGAATCTACTAGAGAGGGCATAATTTTAAATTTGAGTGATTTAGTTACAATTAATTTTAAATTGAAAGAATCATCAACAAATCTCGAAGAAGTTATAGTTCTTACTAATGGACTTTCAAAGCGTATAGACCAAGTTGGTGCTTCAACAAAGATAGGTGCTTCACAAATTGCAAAATTAGCTACAGAAGGTAGAGATTTTACTACTCTCACTAGCCTTTCAGCTTTACAAGGAGGCGGAAGCTATAATTTAAGTGGACAAAGAGCAACTTCAACTAATGTAACAATTGATGGAACCAATGCTAGAAATCAGTTAACTGCTGGAGATATTGGTAGTGGGCCTTATACTATTTCACAAGAAGCTATACGAGAATTTGAGATATCAACTAATGACTATGCAGTTACCCAAGGAAGACAAGGTGGTGGTTCCATAACTGCAGTAACGAAATCAGGAACAAACAAATTTTCAGGTAGTGCCTTCGTTTATAATAGATCCGATAAATTACAAAGTAATTATAATATTCAAGGACAAAAAAGAACAGCTGATTTTTACACAACTCAAAGTGGTTTAAGTCTCGGAGGTCCCATATTAAAGAATAAACTTCACTTTTTTGCAGTTTATGAAAGACAAGATGCTGGAGAACCAGTAAATATTGCTGACATACAAAGTAATGATGATGAAAATCGCTTAGGTATCACCCAAGTAAATTTAGATCGTTTTATAAATATTGGTAGAAATCTTTACGGACTTGGAAATGAGCAACAAATTGGTCAATTTAATCGCAAAACGGAAGCAAATAATTTATTTGTTCGTCTTGATTGGCAAATTAGTGACAAACATAGACTTACATTACGTAATTTATATAACAAGTGGAATAATCCATTTAGCGTCAATGATAATTCAAATATCAATTTAGCTGAAACTTATTCAGATTTTAGCTCTTATGAAAATAGCACTATGTTATCTTTAAGATCTATGTTTAATAGTGCTACTACAAACGAGTTTAAATTTCAATATCAACACGCAGAAAGAGCTTACACTCCGAATAATCAGTTACCCCAATCAAATATACCTAGAGCAATTGTACAAGTTTCATCTGACCTGCCGAATGGAAATAAAAGTACAAAAAGTGTTCAGTTAGGAGGTCAACGTTACACACCTGAAACAAATGTAGAAAATCAAGTCCAGTTTATTAATACTACTTATATAAATACTGATAAAGCAGACTTTACAATAGGAACTGACAATATGATTACATCCTTACAGACTTTGCTATCAAATGAACAAAATGGTAGATTTTATTTCAATTCTCTAAATGACTTTGAAAACCAGGCAGCTTCTCGATATGCTAGAGAAGTACCTTTAAAAGGTTTGCCAATTGTTAAACAAACTGTGCTAGATCTCTCTTTATTTGCACAAGTTGATTTAGATATCGCAAAAGACCTAAATTTAGTCGCTGGCGTTCGGTGGGATGCTACCAAATTTTTGAATACGGGAGAATATAATCCAGTAGTTGATAAAGAACTTGGGGTACGAACAGACGAAAAATTAGATGATTACAATAATATTCAGCCAAGGTTGCAATTAACTTATAATATCAATGGCGCTAATAAAAATGTTATAAAGTTAGGTGGAGGATTATTTTCAGCTCAACCACACTATTACGCACAAGTAAATAACATACAAAATAGTGGTACTTTACTTGGTGCAATTGACGTTACAGGTGCAAATGTTCCCAAACCAGAATTCAATCAGTACAGAAACGATGTAACTACAATACCTGGTGTACCAGCAGGAGTTACACCTTTTTCAACTATAAATGCTGTTGGGAAAAATTTTGAAGTACCTACCACCTATAAAGCAAATTTAAACTATACCCATTTCTTTGGTGAAAAATATAGTATAGGCTTTAACGCTTTAATAAGTCATACTAAGAACAATTATACATATCAGGAGGCAAATCTTGTGCAAGATCCTTTTTTCACAACTCCTGAGGGCAGAGCAGTATTTGTCCCTGCTAATACAATAAATAATAATGGCCAATCAGATTGGACAAAATCACGAATAAGTGATAAAGTTGGTAGAACTTTAGTACTAACTTCTGATGGTATACTCGACCAAGTAGCATTAGTCATCGAAGCTAGTGCACAAATAGGAAAAGATGGATACATTAATACGAGCTTTACGGTTAATAAAGCTAAAGATAACTCATCCTATAATTGCTGCGTCGCAAATACAGCCACTTTTTTACCAGTTTCAGGTGACCCTAGAGCATTAAATCGTGGATTTTCAGACGATCAATTTGACACTAAGTTAGTGATAAATGGTGCAACTCCCACTTGGAAAGGATTTACATTAGGTACAAAAATAATTGGACAAGGGGGAACTCGTTATTCACTTAAAGTAAATAGTAACACCAGTGCTAACGGCGATTTTAGTTTAAGTAATGATATAGCGTATATATATGACCCTTCTAATGCAGCAACTCCGCAATCAGTTATTGACGGGTATAATAAAATATTAAATGACCCAACTGTTCCTGATGGATTTAAAAATTATTTAAGAAATAGCTATGGCAAATTTGCGGAGCGTAATGGTGGTAAAAATCCTTTTTCGGCTATAATAGATTTAAGATTATTAAAGAAATTTAATTTTGATAAGAGTAAAAATGGTTTCGAAATATCTGTAGATATTTTCAATTTTGCAAATCTTCTTAAAAAAGAATGGGGAAGGTCACATAATTATAGTAATCAAAATCTAATGAATATAACCGGGTTTGATCAAATTACTCAAAGCTATAAATATTCTGTTCTTACTGCAAGTAGTACGGAACCTATAAATGGTAATCCTTGGCGATTACAACTTGGCGCAAGATATACATTCAATTAACAAAATACTTTTTAATTCAATCAATTGTAAAAAAATGAGAACAAAAAAAATAATATTTTTAATAGGTCTACTTCAACTGTCTATATTAATTATAGCACAGCAAAAAAAAGATCCTAAACATGTAGTCTTAATTTCTGTAGATGGATTTAGACCTGAATTTTATTTAGAAGAAAAATGGCCTGTTCCTAATTTAAAAATGATGGTTAAACAAGGCGTATCTGCAAGAGGAGTTAGAGGCATATTTCCATCTGTTACATATCCTTCACACACAACTTTGATTACAGGAGCATTTCCTAAAGACCATGGTATTTATTACAATAGCCCTTTTGAAGAAACAGGACAAACAGGCCGCTGGTACTGGGAAAATAGTTTAATTAAGACTAAAACATTATGGACAGCAGTACGAGAAGCTAACCAAACAACTGCAAGTTTCTTGTGGCCCGTAACAGTTGGAGCGACTATAGATTTCAACATCCCCGAATATTGGAGCTTAGAAAGTAATTACGGAAGTATTAAACCAATGAGAGATAATGAAAATCCAAAAGGTTTTTTAAATGAAATGGAAATAGAAGTCCTTGGAAAATTAAACGATAGAACGTTCAATGGTGATTATTTAAATAGAGAAGATCGAATCGGTGAAATGGCCGCGTACACGCTCGAAAAATACAAACCCAATTTCATGTCTATCCATCTTTTTGCTGTTGATCACTTTCAACATGAACAAGGGAGAGAAGGGGAAAAAGTACATACATCAATTGCTGCTGTCGATAGAGCAATTGGTAAGATACTAGAAGCTTCTAAAAGGGCTGGACTAGAAGATAGTACAACTATCATTGTAACTGGTGATCATGGTTTTGTTGACATTCATTCAGCACTCAATCCAAATATTTGGTTAGTTGAAGAAGGTCTTTTAGAAGATAAAAAAGAAAGAAACAATTGGAAGGCTATTTTCCATACTTCTGGTGCATCAGCTTTTTTAATGGTTAAGGACAAGAATGACAAAAAAACAATTGATGCTATTTATAAGAAATTGAACAATCTACCTGCAAACGTGAAAAAACTATTCAAAATTGTTTCTAGACAACAACTTGATATTATAGGAGCTGATCCTAATGCCGTTTTAGCTTTAAATCCTATTCCAGGAATTTCAATGTCTGGAAACACTAGTGGCAACCTGATAACTCCTAAAAAGGGAGGTATGCATGGATATTATCCCGATTTTCAGCAAATTGAAACAGGTTTTGTAGCTTTTGGATCTGATGTAAATAAAGGAATAGTTATTGAAAAAATGGGATTAGAAGATATTGCCCCCATTGTAAGCAGTATATTAAACCTAAATTTTACAGCACTTGAAGGTGTTTTGTATCCTGGCATAATAAAAGAGTCAAAGTAATTTACTTTTTAAAGCTGAAGCAATAGTTTGACGGGTGGCCCCAACAAGGTCACCCTTATCTTTTTGAGTTAAAAGATTGTAAACATTATAAATCTTACCACGGGCATCCATGAAGTTTGTTTGATACACCTCTTCCAAAAAGTTTAATTTTCCTAGAACACAACTATCATTAACTTTGCATAATTTTTTCTCTGTCAAATACCATCTTTTAGTTAAGTAACTAAAGAACCACTCCGCAGATACTGGATATTTTTTTACTTCCATTTTAAAAAAGCTCAATTCATATAATCTTAGTTCTACATCAACTATAGCTTTTGAAAACTCAGCAAATTGACCATTTAAATACATGAAGTTTCCAAAAAAATCCCCTTTAGACAGGACATCATAAATATATTCTTCTCCTTTATCTGAATAACCACCTAACTTCACTGATCCACTAATAATCTCATAAACATAATTACCATTAAAAGGAGGTTGATAAATATAAGTTTGCTTTTCAAAAAAAACTTCATTTACTGAAGAACTTATTTCAAAATTATTTTTTTCTTTGAGAAAATCATAAAGAGAAAATGTTTCGTAATTTCTTAAATCTGGAGCTATACTTTTCATTTTTATTTCTTTATTTGTAAATATACCCACAACGAACAACTAAGTATCTAATAAGACTTTAAGTTTTCATTAACTTATTAGTTAGTTTTATTGCACTAAATTAACTACTAACGTTATTATTTCTATTTGATTTATAAAGTATTAATTAAATTTAACTTTAGTATAAATGTAAATAATTAATATAATCAAAATTCTAAGAATAGTTTAAGACCAAGCACAGAGGAACATGTTATATAGTCCCATTTTTTTTGCTAATTTTGCCACATGGTAAAAGTAGTACTCATAGGCTCGGGAAATTTGGCTCAACATCTTATTGTTGCTTTTCAAAAAGCTGAAAAATCTGGAAATGCAATACAACTGCTACAGGTGTACGCGCGTTCAGCTGATACCCTTTCACATTTGTTACCAGCGGAGAAAATTACTTCCAGTTTTGATACATTGCAAAATGCAGATGTCTACATAATTGCTGTTTCTGATAATGCTATAGCAACTGTAGCATCGCAATTGCCCTTTGAGAATAAGTTAGTCGTACACACATCTGGCGCTATGCCTATGGATGCTCTAGATGTTAAGAATCGAAGAGGTGTTTTTTATCCGCTCCAAACTTTTACCAAAAACAAAAAAGTAGCCTTTGATGGTATTCCGATTTGTCTAGAAACAGAACAAATGGAAGATTTAAATATCCTAGAAGCACTTGCCAAAACGATTTCGAAAAAAGGAATCACGATCCATCCAGAGCAACGAAAAGCCTTGCATGTAGCGGCAGTTTTTGTAAACAACTTCACCAATCATTTGTACCAAATTGGCGAAACCATTTGCAAGGAACACCAAGTACCATTTGATATATTGCATCCTCTGATTGAAGAAACAGCAGCGAAAATCAAAAATATTTCACCAAGTGAAGCTCAAACTGGTCCTGCAATTCGGAAGGATTCTAAAACTATTGCGGCTCATCAAGCTTTGCTCAATGATCCAACACAAAAACAATTATACACAATTTTAACCCAATCGATTCAAGACAATGTCAAAAAGTTATAAAGAAATAATGAATGAAATCACCACGTTTGTATTTGATGTAGACGGTGTGCTAACAGACGGATCTGTATTTATTGCCAATGATGGCGAAATGCACCGAACAATGAATATAAAAGATGGTTATGCCATGAAAGCAGCTGTTGACAGTGGCTATAATGTTTGCATTATCTCTGGTGGAAAAAATGAGGGCGTTCGCTTACGTTTGAGTAATCTAGGAATAAAAGACATCCATTTGGGTGCTCCAAATAAGGTTGCAACTTTTCAAGAATATACAGATTTACACAGCATCAATCCTGCTCATGTTTTGTATATGGGAGACGATATACCCGATTACCACGTGATGAAATTGGTTGGATTATCTACTTGTCCTCAAGATGCTTGCGCTGAAATCAAAACCATTTCGACTTATATTTCTCATAAAAACGGAGGGAAAGGTGCAGTACGTGATGTGATTGAGCAGGTTATGAAAGTACAAGGAAAATGGATGACCTACTTTGATGGAAACAATAATTAATTGGTCCAATGAACTTTTTAAAACTTATTCGGTACCCCAACTTACTCTTGCTTGCTTTGATGCAACTGCTATTTAAGTATGGTTTTTTGGATTTGCAAAATATCACTTTAGCAATAAATGATTGGCAGTATGGATTGCTCGTCTTGAGCACTGTTTTGATTGCGGCAGCTGGATATGTAATAAATAATATCCTAGACCAGGAAACAGATAGTTCCAATAAGCCACAGGATGTAATTGTTGGAAAACACATATCTGAAGCTGCTGCCTATAACATATATATCACTCTCAATTGCATAGGTGTAACCATTGGGTTTTACTTAGCAAATACTATTGGTAAACCTAACTTTTCGGCTATTTTCATCGTAATTGCGGCTACATTGTATATGTACGCCACAACTTTGAAGCAAATGGCTGTGGTAGGTAATATTGTTGTCGCTTTATTGCTAGCGATCAGCGTACTTATTATTGGCGTCTTCACCTTATATCCAGCTATCACAGTGGCAAATCAGCCCGTTATGGGAAGCTTATTTTCGGTTTTATTAGATTATGCTTTATATGCTTTTATGATTAATTTTTTGCGCGAATTGGTCAAAGATATCGAAGATATGAACGGTGATTACAATCAAGGTATGCGCACCTTGCCTATCCTTTTGGGACAAAGAAGAACCCAAATCATCATTTTAGCTTTAAGCATTATTCCTATTATTGTCATCGCATTTTATATCAAAACAAATTTATTACCCGCACGCCTATATACTACCATTGCTTACAGTATGATTTTTATTTTAGCACCATTATTTTTGTTCATTGTTAAAATAATTGGTGCAAAAACAACACAAGACTTTCATTTTTTGAGCCGATTATTAAAATGGATTTTGCTTTTCGGAATCCTTTCTATACTTGTTCTCAACCTAAATATCAAATACAATGCTTAATTCGAATCTCTCAAAATACAAATTAATACTAGCATCGGGCTCTCCTAGACGCCAACAATTTTTCAAGGATCTGGAATTGGATTTCGAAATTCGGCTGAAAGAAATTGAGGAAATATTTCCACCTGAATTAAAAGGAGGTGAAATCACCAATTATTTAGCCCAGCTCAAAGCTTCGGCTTTTGATGGAACACTAAAAGACGATGAAATAGTAGTGACTAGTGATACCATTGTCTGGCATAATGGCCAAGCACTAGGTAAACCGAAAGACAAAGAGGATGCTTTTCGAATATTAAAATCATTATCGAATGCGACTCACGAGGTAATCACATCTGTTTGTTTTACATCGAATGCAAAAACGCATTTATTATGTGAAACAACAAAAGTGACTTTTAATACCTTAAGCGATGAAGCAATTTTGTACTATGTCGAAAAATTTAAACCCTTTGACAAAGCAGGATCTTATGGTATTCAAGAATGGATTGGCTTTATTGGAGTATCAAAAATAGAAGGATCGTACGCAAACGTCATGGGAATGCCTGTAGATAAAGTCTACCAGTATCTAAATACATTAGAATAAAAGTATGTCAAATATAAATATCGATTTTACGTCTAAAGAGTTGATCTCAACCGGAATTGTAATACTTGCAATCATTGTTCTCCGCCTTATAGTATCTTTTGGCGTTCGAAAATTTGTCAAAACCACGCATAGAATTGAACATCGAACTAATTTGGTTATCAAATATTTGGATCTACTCATCAATATTATTGCCTTTTTGGCGTTGATAATCATCTGGGGAGTTCAACCCAAAGATATCATTATTGCTGTATCTTCCTTTACAACCGTAGTAGGTGTTGCCATGGTAGCACAATGGTCGATTTTGAGCAATATTACCGCTGGAATTATTCTGTTCTTTTCTTTCCCTTTTAAAATTGGAGATATTATAAAGATTCATGACAAAGATTTTCCGATAATTGCGGAGATTGAAGATATAAAGGCTTTTCATGTAGACTTAAAGACCAAAGAAGGCGAAATTATTGTATATCCCAATAATCTGTTATTACAAAAAGGTATTTCTATATTAAAGCGTGATTATCAGGATACCGAATTTACAGATTAGAACTTAAATGAATAGTTGTTTCTACCAATATAATCAAACATTTGTATTGATCTGTAAACGTTAAACGTGAAGTGAATGCTGAAAAATCAAAAGACATTTTTCTTAATACTGTTATTATTTCTTTTTTCGATTTCTAATGCTCAGACTCAGAAATCGAATAATGACAGCATTGGTATGTATAAAAAGATTCAAACTTATTCAAAAAAGGGTAAATTTACTTCTTTTTTACATCGAATAATATTTGAGCCTATAGGAGCCGAGCCTGCTCCTTCTCAAGCTGTTAAAATACCAAATCACAAGAGGTATAATGGTAAAATTATTCGAAATATAAACATCACAACTTTAGATCCCTTTGGTTTTTCTGATAGTGACTCACTCAAAACACCATCAAAATGGGAACAACGAATTGGAAATGAATTGCATGTTAAATCGAAGAAATTTGCGATAAGAAACGTTTTGCTTTTCAAAAAAAACACACCCTATAACGACTTATCTATACACGAATCTGAACGTCTTATTCGTGCACAACGTTTTGCCAACCGAGCTACCATTACCGAAAAATTAGTGGGTAAAGATTCTGTAGACGTGTATGTACGTGTATTAGACTCATGGAGTATTGTTCCAACATTTCAAATTTCGAGTTCAAAAACAAAGATTGGACTAAACGAGCGTAATTTTATGGGTACAGGACAGCAACTTGAGTACCGTTTCACCAATCGTTTTGCTGACGGTAAGGACGCTCATGACATTACCTACACGGTACCAAATATCAAAAATAGTTTTGTAACGACGGTTTTTAAGTATAATAAAGACCTCGATAATTATTACGACAAAAGTATTTCGATTGAGCGCCCTTTCTACTCATCTCTTGCAAAATGGGCAGGTGGACTTTATGTTGGGCAGCGTTTTAGACGCGATAGTTTGCAAAGTACAGCTTCTAATTATGAGTCTTTAAATTTTAAATATAGCACACATGATCTGTGGTTAGGAAAAGCTTTTTCTGTTTTTAATAAAGATACCGTTTATGCACAAACATCAAACTTCATTCTTGCTGGTCGCATTTATAATCGAAATTATATTGAACAGCCAAGTATAAGTTTTGATCCAGAAGGGTTTTATACCAATGAGAAGCTTTTACTCATGGGTTTTGGTTTCAATACAAGGCGATTTGTCAAGGATAGTTACATCTTCAGGTACGGTATTGTTGAAGATGTACCCGTGGGGCAAACCTACGGCATTACTGGAGGATATCGGTACAAAAACAACAATTGGGATCCCTATTTTGGGACACAATATTCTATAGGAAATTATTATGATTGGGGATATTTGAGCACCAATGTAGAATGGGGCTCTTTTTTTAATCAGTCAAAAGCCACTCAAACGGCGCTAAACATTCAATTAAACTATTTTACCAACTTATTAGAAATTGGAAAATGGAAAATTAGACAATTTATAAAACCCGTGATGATCTGGGGATCTCACCGTCAAAGTTCGATAGGAGACCAATTAACCATAAACGGAGATAATGGGTTACGAGGTTTTAATAGTGCAGTTTATGGTTCGAATAAAATGTTATTGACGTTTCAAACACAAACCTATTCACCAAAGAGCATTTGGGGCTTTAGACTAAATCCATATTTAAACTATTCAGTAGCGATGTTAGGTAATGTAAAAAACAATCTACCCAATAATAAAGTATATTCGAAAATAGGAATTGGAGCCATCATAAGTAATGATTATTTAGTGTTCAGTTCGTTTCAATTGTCAATTTCGTACTATCCTACTATTCCGTTCGAAGGAGATTCGGTGTTCAAAACCAATGCCATCCAAACCTCAGATTTCGGATTTCAAACTTTCGAACTTTCTAAGCCAAAAATAGTTCCGTACCAATAATAACATTATTTGTACCTATAAATAAAAAAGCTGCGCCTAATAAAAGGAGCAGCTAAATATATCAATTTAAGAAAGTCTAAATATTACCATAATACATGGCTTTCACAATTCCGTCAGAAAGCCCTATTTTTGGGACATAAATTTGACGCGCACCACTCCATTTCATAGCATTAAGATAAATACGAATCGCTGGTATGATTACATCGGCACGATCGGGATTTAATCCCAACTCAGAAATACGTTGCTCATAAGTAAGCGAATCCAAAAAAGTGTACTGTGAATTCATGTACATGTATGACAAGGGCTTCTCTTGCGTTTTGCCCGACATTTTGAATAACTTATTAATATTTCCACCAGATCCTATCAAGGCAATATCTTCAAAATCTTCGGTATTGGTTTTAATCCATTTTTCAATTTCGTTCCAAACTACGTCGCATACCATATTATTAAGTAAACGAACCGTACCGGCCTTAAACGATCTTGAATTAACAATTTTCCCGTTAGAAAAAAGAGTAAATTCAGTACTTCCACCACCTACATCTACAAAAAGATAATTTTGATCTTTTTCGAGCAAATGCATCAAATCTGTCGAAGCAATGATAGCAGCTTCTTTTTTTCCGTCAATAATTTCAATTTTTAAATCGGCTCTCTTTTTAATTAAGGCAGCCACTTCTTTTCCATTATAAGCTTCGCGCATGGCAGAGGTAGCAAAAGCTCGATACGCTTCTACTTTGTGCACCTTCATCAATAAATTAAAAGCCTTCATGGCATCGCACATTCTAGAGATATTCTCCTCAGAGATTTCCCCAACGGTAAAGGCATCTTGCCCCAAACGTATTGGCACACGTACCAATGCACTTTTATTAAACTGTGGATCCTTACCTTCTTGCTCTACAATATTGACCACCAAAAGCCGCATGGCATTGGAACCAATATCGATAGCTGCATATTTTTTAATTGAAATCATGTGCTTATTTTTGTTCTGATTTACCAAATAAATGCAATTTATTTTGGTAATATTTGTATGTTTCTAATTGTGCCCTAAAAACAGGAGCACCATCTCTCTCTCTATACTTGTTATCTAATTTCTCAGAATGGTAACGTGCTTTTACGTTTCCTTTCCAGCCTAAATCAAAGTTATCAATCAACTCATTTTTTATATCCTCATCATATATAGGACAAGTTACTTCTACCCTTCCGTCTAAATTTCGAGTCATAAAATCGGCTGACGAAATAAACACATCTGGCACTCCAGCATTACCAAAAATATAAATTCGAGAATGCTCCAGATAATTATCGACGATACTGATCGCTTCAATGTTTTCGCTTAGACCCTTAACTCCAGGAATCAGTGAACAAATACCTCTAACTTCCAATTTAATTTTCACACCCGCTTTGCTAGCTGCATACAATTTATCAATCATAGCATAATCAGACAGGCTATTCATTTTCAGCTTCATATACGCCTTTCTACCTGCAAGCGCATGTAAAATTTCTCTATCAATTAATTTATAAAAACGAGCTCTTGTATAATGTGGTGACACGATCAAATGCTTGTAACGGTGTACACGATAGTTAATATCAAAAAACTCAAAGATCTTACTAATGTCTTTCAGGATTTGTTGGTGACTGGTTAAAAGTGTTACATCGGTATATACCTTAGCAGTTGCTTCGTTAAAATTTCCTGTAGAAATAAAGCCGTATCGTTTGGTTTTTTCTTTCTCTGTACGTTCGATTACACAAATTTTGCTGTGCACTTTTAGACCTTTAATTCCAAAAATTAAATGAATCCCTTCCGTTTGCATTTGTTCAGCATAGGAAATATTAGAAGCCTCATCAAAACGAGCTTGTAACTCGATTTGAACGGTTACTTTTTTACCATTCTTTGCTGCATTAATTAACGAACTTATAATTTGCGAATTTTTTGCCAAACGATATAACGTAATTTTGATCGAAGTCACTTTCGGGTCCAAAGCAGCTTCTCTCAGAAAACGAGTGATATATGAAAACGACTGATAGGGAGCATTGACCAAGAAATCTTTGTCACTAATTTTTTGTAACAAGCTTCCATCCAAACTTAGACCTGGAATGGGCAAAGGTAAATTAGTCTTATACAACAAATCTGTTCTTCCTAAACTTGGAAAATCCATATAATCTCTACGATTGTGGTACCTTCCTCCAGGTATAATACTATCTGTAGAAACGATTTTCATTTTTTCTAAGAAAAACTGAAGCGTATCAGCTTCGATAGTTTGGTCGTAGATAAAACGAACGGGCTCACCAATTCGTCTGTCTTTGACACTAGTCGAAATTTTTTCGAGCATACTTTTACTCAAGTCACTATCAATCTCTAATTGTGCATCACGACTGATCTTGATCATGTGAGCAGAAACACTTTGATAATCAAAAATATTGAATATGCTTCTTAGATTGTGTCGAATAACATCATCAATTAAGATCACGTACTGTTTCTCATCTTGAGACGGTAATACCAAAAAACGGTTAATTGTCTTCGGAATTTCGATAATAGCATAACGAACCTCCTGACTGTTCATTACTAATTTAATTGCCAAATACCCCATATTATCTTTCAATAATGGAAATTCAGCTAAGTCATTTAATATAATGGTAACCAACTCTGGACTTAACTTTTGGATAAAGAAATCTTTCAGGAATACTTCTTGTTCGTCCGAGATTTCATCTTCATTAATAATTGAAACGCCTTGTTCTTCCAGTTCGTTTTCAATTTCTTTGAAAATGGTTAAGCTTTCTGTTTGGTGCCTAATAACAATTTCGTTAATATCTTTAATTAATTGCTGAGCAGTAACACCACCCAGAATTTTTTCTCCTGTTTTCCCTGAATTACTTAACCTTCTGATGGCCGCAAAACGAACTCTAAAAAATTCATCCAAATTATTGGAAAAAATTCCTAAAAAACGCAAACGATCAAGCAAAGGCACAGAGGAATCTGAAGCTTCTTGTAACACTCTAGCATTAAAAGCGAGCCAGCTTTTTTCTCTATCAATATATTTATTTACTAACACTTTATTTTTTTAAATCTTTTGGAGTTATTATTTTTTTTATTTGTCCGTCTGCTATGTTTTTCCAACTATCGGTTGCAAACTGCATAGAAACAAATCCAGCTGTAGGAACATTTTCTACAAACACATCACCAAATTTATTAACAAAATCTGTAATAGCACCATTATGGCCAAAAAGAATTAGCGTTTCAAATGAATTATCACAGGATTTAATGATTTTTTCGAGTTGACTATCATCGAAAGTGTATAAATCATTCTTGAAAACAATACTTTCAATAGGTACGGACAAATTTTGACTAAATATTATAGCGGTATCAGCGGCACGTTTTGCAACACTACTCCAAAACACATAGGTCTTAGGTATAAAACTGCAAATATTTGAAGACATAAGATGGGCATCTTGCATTCCTTTTTTATCCAAAGGACGGTCTATATCTTTAAATGGAACATCCCAATTGGATTTTCCGTGACGTATCAATATTAAATTTTTCATAGCGATCAAATTAATTTCAGAGAGAGAAAGATACAATTTTTATTGACATTGTACACCGATTGTAATTTATTAATGGATTTCATATCTCATTAAATTCGATCAATCAAAAAAGTAGCTATTTGTTATATTTAAAAACTAAAGCCTATTTTAATAAACATCATATATTAACAAGTGAACGACCGTCATAGGGTGCGAATATGGTATTCACCTAGAAAATTATAAGTGTTACTTTTTCTCAGAAATCTTAAATTGTACATTAAACAAGCTTTCGGTTTCAAAAACTACCAATGATAAGTAATTTTTTTACTACCTAAACAAGTCTATTCAAAATTAGTTATCCTTTTAAGTCTTATATTTTATTCAATTTCAACACATTAAAAAATAAAGGGAATTTATCTTTAAATTAACTCTCAAATTTGTTTGCAGAAACCAAAACTGTTCTTATATTTGCAACCGCTTAGCAATAAGCAAAGACAATGGTCACGGGGAGATACTCAAGCGGCCAACGAGGGCAGACTGTAAATCTGCTGACTACGTCTTCGTAGGTTCGAATCCTACTCTCCCCACCAAAAAAAGCTGCAATTTTATTGCAGCTTTTTTCATTCAATAACTATCCATTTTGAACGCTAAGTGGATCAAGTTCAAAAGTTGGGGATTAAGCAAAAGGATTAGATAATCTAAATGAGAAGAAATCAATTTTCCTTACTCCTCTATGCCTGTAGCTATCGGGAGACCTCTAAAAACTTTTATTTCAGCATTGAGTTATTCTACATAAGTATTTCTAATTTATTTAATTAAATACCCTTTAATGAGTGTTTTTTTTTGCTGTATCTACTCAATAAAATTCTCTTGATGCAAATATTTGTTATTGAGTTTAGTCCTTAAATTGCTTTATTTTCGTTGTTTAATTTTTCCAACCTGCAACTTGGTTTAAAACTTCTAAATGTGTCTCACTAAAGTCCATCGCAACTATTTAAATTTACCTCCGATGAATTCTTTAAAAGGCAAAAAAAAATGACAGTTGTAAAATATCTTTACAAATGTCATTTTAATCACTATCCAAAAACAAATTATACTAGCTCTTTTAAAATATATATTTATTCCAATCGAATCTAAAAAACTACAGTATCCCCAACTATTTTAATGTTTTTTTCGATTACTTTTTTAGCTTGCAAACGTTCCGGATTTGCTTGCGTACCTCCAACAGATAGGTTGACCGTACCTGCCGAAAGCTCAAAACTATTGTTCGCATTTAATTGTGCCAATTGTTTTGGCTGAATTGAAAACGATACTTTTTTAGTTTCGCCTGCTTTAAGAGCAACGCGATCAAAATTGATCAATGTACGAATCGTATTCAATTGATCTCCTTGCGGATTTGTAAAATACACCTCAGCAACCTCATCACCTGCTACAGCACCAGTATTGGTTACATCTACTGTAAAATCAATGTTTTTAGTCGTAGGATTCTCAACAGGAACACTCAAATTAGTATATTCGAAAGTAGTATAGCTTAATCCAAAACCAAAGTCGTACAATGGTTTCCCTTGAAAGTAACGGTATGTTTTACCTTTCATACTATAATCGTTGAAGGCAGGAATATCGTTAATATCTTTATAGAAAGTCAAAGGCAGACGTCCTGAAGGATTGTAATCACCAAACAAAATATCAGCAATTGCAGTTCCGCCCGCTTGTCCTGGATACCAAGCTTCTAGTATTGCAGGAATATTATCATTCTCCCAATTGATTGCTACAGCACTACCGTTTAACATCACCAAGACCATTGGTTTGCCCAATTCTTTAATTTTTTTCATCAAATTGGTTTGTGATGCTGGTAATTTTATGTCCAAACGATCTCCACCAGAGAATCCGTCTACTTTTACTTTCATCTCCTCACCTTCTAGCATTGGGCTTAATCCCATGCATAATACAACCACCTCCGACTCTTTGGCCAAAGCAATTGCTTCAGCTTCTAGATTGTTTGATGGCGTGTCCCACAAGAAACGCATAATAGCACGCTCGGTATTGTCTTGCTTGTATTCTAATTTAATTTGGTACACTTTTTTGGCTTCAAGCGTTACAAATTCATAAATCTTTTTTGGTTCGTGAACATCTTCTCTTTCTGTAATTAATTTACCGTCTAAGTACAATTTCATTCCGGAGAACGCTTCGCCACCAAGAGCATATTGTCCTGATTCTGGCACCGACATATATCCTGTCCAACGTACAGAATATTTATCATAAGCCATATCTGTAAATGGTGCTATAATTTTCCAAGTAAAATCAATGTTTTGGTCAATACGGGTGTGTACAGGAGCACCTTCAAGGTTTGTATTCGAAAAATATTCTGCCTGAAGACCATTGGCTTTTAGCGTTTGATCTGTAAATAAAACGGAAGTAGGAACGGCCTCTAAATTTGGTAAACCTTGTGCAACACTGCAACCTTGTGCAAATTTAACGTCTGCATTTGGAAGTTTGTTTTTGATTCCCATAAACGGCGTAATTCCATTAGATGGATACCCATTATAATTTCCCAATAGCACATCAATATCGTTGGCGTTTGGTCCTATGACAGCCACTTTTTTAAGGTTTTTGCTTAATGGTAAAATGTTATTTTTTTGCCCCGGCAGACTAGCGTTCTTCAATAAAACCATTGACTTTCTAGCTGATTCTAAAGCTAACAATCTATGAGTCTCTGAATCCACCACGCTAAACGGAATACTTTCGAATTTCACAGTACCTTTTGGAGCAAAAAGTCCCAAGCGCATTCTAGCCACAACCAATCGTTCCAGAGAAACAGCAAGTTCTGCCTCACTGATTAAATTTTGAGCCACCGCTTTTACTAATGCTGGATAAGAATCGCCACAGTTCAAATCGGTTCCTGCTTTTACAGCCATGGCAGCAGCCTCTTCAGGAGTAGAAACCACTTCGTGAGCTCCTTTGTCATAAAAGTCTTTTACAGCCCAACAGTCCGAAACTACATAGCCTTTGAAACCCCATTTTTCACGCAACAAATCACTTAACTGTTTGTTTCCGCAACATGGCAAGCCTTCAAAACTGTTGTAAGCACACATAACAGAATATACATGTCCTTCTTTTATCACTTTTTCGAATTGCGGACTGTAAGTATTCAGCATGTCAAAAGAAGTTGGATTAACATTAAAGCTATGACGCTCCCCTTCTGGCCCGCTGTGTACAACAAAATGTTTTGCTGTAGCTACCAGTTTCAAATATTTTGGATCGTCACCTTGTAGCCCTTTTACAAATTGCACACCAAGCTCACCCGTTAAGTAAGGATCTTCTCCGTAGGTTTCCATTCCGCGACCCCATCTTGGATCTCTAAAAATATTGATATTTGGTGTCCAAAAAGTCAGACCTTGATAAATTCCTCTTTTATTACGGCTCACAAATTCTTGGTGTTTTGCACGTGCTTCGTCCGAAATTGCATTGGCATTTCTAAACATTTGACTACGATCCCACATTGCACTCATCCCGATTCCTTGAGGAAAAACGGTCGCTGTTCCTGCTCTTGCAACCCCATGCAAAGCTTCGTTCCACCAGTTCATCTCAGGAATACCTAAACGATCAATTGCTGGCGAGGTATAACTCATTTGCGATACCTTTTCTTCTAATGTCATTTGAGAAACGATGTATTTTGCTCTTTCTTCAAATGATTTTGTCTCATCTTTGTGAACAGCCACTTTTGTGGTTTGGCAAGAAAAAGCCAAAACAGACAGACATACGAGAGCGATCTTCTTTCTCATCATCATAATTTCGTATTTAAAATATAAGGGAAATTAAAACAGCCTAATGAATAGGCTGTTTATCTTTATTAATTACTGTATTTAATCCAGTCCTTGTAAAAAACCAGTATGTGCACTTTTAAGAGCAAAATTTGCATCATACAATAAAGGCCAGTCGTTACCAGGATGGTTTAGATCTGTACTGAACGGAATCCAAGATTCATTATCCTTCATTCCCCATACAGTCAATGCGTATTTGTTGGCTGCAGGCAGTGCGTTATAAATTTTTACAATTTCTTTGTATTTGTCTTTTTGAGCCAAACGCAGTTCATTGGTAAAAGTTGCTGTTAAATTAGCTGGTGCGTTTCCAGGATTCACTTGCATGTCTAATTCGGAGATATGAATTTTCAATCCTTTAGCTACAGCTCTATTGATATCTGATTCAATTTGCGCTTTTGACGGTGCAAAGATGGTATTGTGCATTTGAAAACCTACCCCATCAAGAATCTTACTTGCTACTAAATCATCAATAATAGTATACATTTTGTTTTGCTTACTAGTATTATCTGATGTTGCATAGTCATTATAAAACAATAACAATTGTGTATCACCAGCAGCAACTGCAGCAGCGCGAGCCCATTTAAAACAGTCATTTACATAATTTGCTCCCATTCTCTTCAAGAAAATAGTATTACGCATAGTTCCATCATCTTCTACAGCTTCGTTGACAACATCCCATGATTTTACTTTTCCTTTGTAATGCGTTACCACATCAGTAATGTATTTTTTCACTTCTAATGCAAAAGCAGCATCAGTACCAGTATAATTTGCTAACCAAGTTGGAACCGAGTTATGCCATACAAGTGCATGACCGTGTACATTGATTCCGTTTCCGTTTCCATAAGCAACAATTTTGTCTGCTACAGTCCAGTTGTATACACCACTAGCTGTCGAGATTTGATCCATTTTCATTTCGTACTCAGCTGAAATACTACTGAATTCATTTTTCAAAATAACATCGTACTTACTACCCGCAGTTAACTGATTTGCTTTTACCGCCATTCCAATAAAAAATGGATTAGCTAATTTGTTCGCTTTTACCTTCAAGAACGTAGGGTCTTCAGGAGTAGCATTGGTACCAGTAGTAATTATAGAAATTACATTGGAGTAGTCTGTAATTTGTGCATCACGTTGCGCACGTACTCTGTAAAAATATTGAGTTCCAGCAGCCAATCCAACTACTACTTCATTCAAATCTGTTACAGGCTTCGCTTTATAATTGGTCACAAATGTAGCAAAACTGGCATCTGTGGAAATATCCAAAAGATAAGATTGCGCCTTTGAGACAAAAAACCATTTGGCTTTAAAACCGGTATCTTTAACATCCAACGGCTCAATTGCAGTTGGTACTTTTAGCGTGATCGCAGCTGCTTCATCATCTTTTGTACAACTCATCGCAAAGAAAACGAAACTGGATAGCACTAGTAAAAATATTTTTTTCATACTTTTTATTATTTTATAGTTAGCCGTACACTAGACAACTTTACTATTGTGATTATTTTTTGTTTATAAAAAAGGTTATTTTTTGAGGACAACCCTTTTACAACTAACAACTTAAAAATGAAATTATTTATCTGTAACGAACTTTGATATTATCAAATTTCAAAATTGATGGATTTGGAGAATCTCCTTGTGCAATACCAATCTTGATTTCGTTGATTTTAGAAACATTTAAAGCGGAAGCATCATTAGCACCAAATCCATAGTTGTCTTTGAAATCAGAAATTTTAATTGTTTTAGTCGCCCAATTTACATCTGTTATTTTAAAATTGTAACCGTAGTTCAATCCTTCAATTGTATTTAACTGTATTGCTACGTTTGTACCAACTACATTTGCGCTAACATCAATGTCTAAGAACGCTCTTGTAGCATCTGTACTAGCCGCTGGTAAAAAGTTAACACCTGGACCACCACCGTTTCCACCGCTACTTCCGTTGTATCCATTTGCAGTTGATCCTGCCCATGTAAAGGTTGCAAAGTTACCCGTTGGTCCACCCGTTGTAGTTGCACTAAATGATGTAACGTCACCGTAAGCACTCCATGCAGAAGCAGCTCTTAATCCTCCACCATCAAAATCAGAAACAATGACAACTGTTTCAAAATTAATAATCTTCTTAGCCAAACCTCCTGGAGTTGTAATCACCAATTCTGAACCAGATGCAGCTGTAGCCGGAAGTGCAATCACGATAGAAGAAGAAGTATTTGCAGAATAAGTAACTGCCTTACCACCCAAAGTAACTGAAGAAACGTTATAGAACCATGTTCCAACAATTTCTAGAGGAAAGCCCGGAGTAGGCACTACGGGAACCGTACTCTCTACTGTAGGTACAGGCTGCAGAATAGTAAAATCTTTAGTTACACTTCCGTTTGCTGTTTCAAAAGTGATTTTTTGCAATCCGAATCTACTGCCTAATTTGTCATCAAAAGGTATTGAAAAAATAAAGGATTGATCAGAATTATAGTTTGGATTAAAAGGCACATTTACTTTACCGTCCAATGTGATTTTTTTTAATCCACCTAAACCTTGCCCTTCGACTCTAATTTTTTTGCCCGGAAGCGATTGGTTTAATGCATCTCCTGGTTCTGCAACCATTGCATCAACAGTGGCAGTGACAGCCTCGTCATTTTGACAACTAGTAAAAGAAGCAAAAGTCAACAGAAGGATCAGTGTATATTTTAATGTATTGATCATAGTATAAATTATTGAAAGTTATAAGAAACGGGGGCTTCTAACAAAGATGGGTTTGTATCTATTGCAGATTGAGGCAATGGCAATTGAAAAAAGTTAGCATTAGGCGTAATTTTTCTCGAAATCAAAGCAGTTCTAGCGTCATCAGAATAAAATCCTACTTCTTGCTGAGCTACTATCGCACTTGCTTCAGCCAATCCACGACGTTTTAGGTCAAAAAAGTATTGTCCTTCTAGAGCAAACTCCAACCTTCTTTCGTTAAACAAATCATCTCTTGTCAAGATAGATTTAGTTGCCAATCCTGCTCTTGTTCGAACAGCATTAAAAGCACTTAAAGCAGCACCGTCTGAAGTTGATGCAGCACCAGCCATAATTGCCTCAGCATGCATTAACAAAATATCAGAATATCTTAATATGATTGTATTTTGTGATGTTCTCATAAAAAAGACATCATTTCTTTCTGCTGCCGATCCTACAATATATTTTCTAAAATTTGCACCAGTCGCAGACAATATTTTTTTATACTTGAAACCTCCGCTTTTAATTAGCAACTCGGGATATTCATCACCATCTGTCATGATCGTTTTTGTTTTTCGAACATCTTTAGCATCATACATACTGATTAAAGAAATCGAAGGAAGGTAAACTCCCCATCCGTCACCACCACCAGTGATACCCGTACCAGCAGGTACAATATACGCCTGATTGGTATTTTGAGTTCCCCATTGGGTAGCAATAGCTTTCCATTGAAGAGCAAACATACTCTCTGCACTGTTATTATTCTCTGGACTACTGAATAAGTTTCCGTATTCTGAAATCAAAGAATATTTTCCCATCACTTGCTGTGTTAGGGCAGCGGCTGCAGTATATTCTTTTAGTGTTAAATGTACTTTAGCCAATATTCCCATGGCAACCGTTTTGTTGACATACCCTTTTTTAGCAGACGTATCAGGCAAATTTGCTATTGCATATTCCAAATCCAATTTTATGAATTTGTACACATCATCAACCAAATTCCTTTTTGGCTGCGCTGCTGTACCAGCTCCTGCTACAATTGGCACCGCTCCAAAGGTGCGTACCAAATAAAAATAAGCATTGGCTCTCATGAATCGCGCTATTGAAATTGAACTTTTATAAGATGCCTCAGGCAATTCGCTTTTTCTTTCTTCTACCAATTTCATTAAATTATTGGATTGATCGACAACAGAAAATAGGGATGTATAACCTTCTGTCAAAATAGGATTTTGAGACGTTACTTGGCCATCTTTAAATTGTGCATAAGCACCATCAAAAGTAAAAGCATTTCCCGCATACATGTCGCCTACTGCAATCAAAAATTTATCATTGAAAGTGAACCAAGGTTTAAAGTATAAACTCTCTGCAATTCCATCAAATGCTGTAATTCCTTCTGGTAAATCAGATGGTGTCAATTGATTTTCGGATGGTGCATCCAAAAACTCATCTGAACAAGAAGATAAAGACAATAGTGGCACTAGAACCCCTAACATCAAAATTTTAAATCGTTTTTTCATAACTATTATTTTTTGTTTAATGATATAAAACCATTAAAGTGACTATTATTTTTTTCGAAAATTAGAATTCTAAATTAACACCTATCGAAGTTGTTCTAGGAACTGGATATCTTCCTAAATCGATTCCGCTTAAGGTCACATTTTGATTTAAATTCCCCAATGCAGGATCAAATCCTGAGTACTTGGTAAAAGTGTACAAGTTTTGTACGTTTACATAAATTCTTGCTTTGGTAAAAATAGATTTATCAAAAATCTTAGATGGCAAGTCATATCCTAATGAAACATTTTGAATTCTTAGGTACGACCCGTCTTCCACAAATCGGTTGGAGATTCTTCCGTTTCCGTTTGGATCATTCAATGTAACGCGAGGTTCGTTTGTGTTTTCATTAACTCCTACTTGAAAAGCATTTAAAACCTGAGTACTTACATTACTATATCTGTCTCCAAAACCTGGATAAATACCATCAATATAATGACGTGTAAAATTGTAAATTTCGTTTCCTTGACTTCCTTGCAATACAAAAGAGAAATTAAAGTTTTTGTATTTGAAAGTATTAGTCATTGAGTACGTAAAATCTGGAATTGCACTACCAAGCGCTGCTTGATCTTTTGAATCAATTTTTCCATCACCATTCAAATCTTTAAATCGGATGTCTCCAACAGCTGTACCCGCTTCTTGTATTGGGCCAGCAGCCAATTCTGCAGCATTTCTATAAAGACCGTCAGTTACATATCCATAAAACTGCCCTACAGGTTGTCCTTCTGTTGTTCTGGTAATTGTGTACAAATCAAATTGTACTTTCCCTAATAGTGATTTCCCTACTCCTTGAAACTTAGTTAACTCATTGTTGTATTTAGAAAAGATTATTGTGGTATCCCATGAAAAATCTTTGGCTACAATGTTTCTAGTGTTGATCGTCAAATCAACCCCTTTGGTTACAATCTCACCTGTATTCAAATAAAAGTTAAGTGCACTTTGATTGGACTCATCATTGATTTGTTGCGTCAAGAAATCAGATGATTTTTTAACGTAGTAATCAAAATCTACTTTTAAGCGGTTATTTAGTAATCCAAATTCTACTCCAGTATTTAATGATTTCAATGACTCCCATTTAATATCTGGATTTCCTAGGTTATCAATGGTAGGTGACACTCCTCCAAATGGAGATGAAAGTAATGTCAATATAGTTTGGTATCTGTTTGCAGGAATATTTTGATTCCCTACTGATCCATAACCAATTCTAAATTTCATGTAGTTCACTGTATTTACCAATGGCTCAAAGAATTTTTCATTACTTACTGTCCATCCTCCAGAGAATGCTGGAAAGTACCCCCATTTGTTATTAGGTCCAAAATTTGATGAAGCATCTGCTCTCAAAGAAGCAGAAAATGAATAACGGTCAGAAAAACTATAGTTCAATCTTGAGATATACGAGTTCATTGACCATCTTCCAGATCCATTTCCGTTTAAGGCAGTGTCAATATCACCAATATCCAAATTAGTAAAACTAGTATTCAAGAATTCTCCAGTTCTATATCCACTCAAATACTCATAACGACTTTCTTGCGCTTCTTGACCCAACAATACTGTGAAGTTGTGCTTATCATTCAACCTTTTATTGTATGTCATGTAATTTTTAACATTCCAATAAAAACTTTGATCTTGTTGTTTGAAAGATTTATTCAACAATTCAGACACATTTCCTAAAGTATATTTTGGAGCGAATGTGCTACTCTTTGAAAAGTTTAAATCATACCCAACTTCTGTTCTAAAAACCAAACCTTTGGTAAGCGTGAAATCTGCAAACATATTCCCGTTTATCTTGTATCTATTTGTTGTTGCATTATTATATTCTGACAAAGCGATTGGATTGGTCGCCTCATTGGCAGAAGAACCCAAACCAGTTGTAGGTCCGGCAAACGAACCATCAGATGCACGAACAGGCAACTCTGGCGATTGTCTTAATGCATTCATCACCAAACCTCCACGGTCATCATTACGAACAACTTTTTGAGATGATTTACTGATCGACATATTGTTACCGATTTTCAACCATGATTTCACATTCGAATCTACATTCAAACGCAAGGACAATCTATCGAAATCAGAATTCAGAACAATTCCTTCTTGATTGAAATAGTTCAACGAAGTATAATAACGTGTTCCATCTTTCTCACCAGAAAAAGCCAATTGGTGACTGTACATTGGTGCTGATCTAAAAAGTGCTTGTTGCCAATCAGTACCATTACCTAATAATTCTGGAGCTTGATATTGAAAAGGAACAGGCTCTCCATTTAATTTATAAATATTAGCTTGGTACTGCGCGTATTGTGGTAAGTTTAAAACCGACACAAAGTTGTTGGCTTTTTGTATTCCCATATAGGTTTCATACACTACTGTAGATTTTCCTTTTTTCCCTTTTTTCGTTGTAATCAATACAACACCATTGGCACCATTGGCACCATAAATTGCAGTTGCCGAAGCATCTTTCAAAATATCTATTGACTCAATATCTGCAATATTCAAACTTGACAGAGCCGAGTTTTTTGTTTGACCGTTTCCTCCACCTAAGGCGCTAAACGAAAACGAATCATTATTCTTGTCTGCAAATACTGGAGTACCATCAATAACATACAATGGTTCGTTACCATTGATTGAGGTAATACCACGAATTTGAACTGAGATTCCTCCTCCAGGTGTTCCCGAGTTTTGTGTAACATTTACGCCTGCGGCTTTACCTATAAGTGCTTGATCAATCGAAGTAAATGGCTTGTCCTGAATTTCAGAAGCTTTGATCGATGAAATAGCTCCCGTTACATCTTTTTTTCTCGATGTTCCATATCCAATAACTACAACCTCTTCAAGATTTTGAGAGTCGCTTGTCATGACTACATTCATTGTTGGTGCAGCTTTCATGCTGACATTCTTGAAACCAACATAGCTAAATATTAAGCTTGCCTTTGGCGCTACTTTATTTAAAATAAAAGCACCATCTAGATCTGTAATAGTTCCATTTGTAGTTCCTTCTACTAGGACACTAACTCCAGGCAAAGTTGCCCCAGCCGATGTCACTTTACCTTTAACAATCTGTGCGAAGAATACATTTCCCCACAAGATTACTAGTAGAAACAGTAGCTTTTGTATTAATTGTTTCTTCATAAAAATTGGTTGTTTTTTGACGTTTGTAAATTAGTTGTTGTTTTGTGAAATTTAAATAGTTGCAAATTGTCTAGATACCTTTTCATTTTCCATCGAAATAAAAAGAAAGCAATTTGTTAATTAATTCTTAAGCAAATTACATCAAAGGCGTACCCTAAACAACAACAAATGATGCGTTTTTATGACCATTTGATGCATAAACACCCCAAAATAAAAAGTTAAGCGCCTGAAAGACAAGAACTCGACCTTAAAACGCTTCAAAAATACCATAATACCAAAAATATATAGTTATTTTTTCATTAACTTAATTTTAAATCAAAAAAATTATAACGATTCGCAAAATGCAAGCAAATAAAAAGGGGTTTCAAACTATATTTGAAACCCCTTGACACAGTAGATATTTTGTTGACTTCAACTTCTTTTTGGAAAATCGCCGTATTTTAATTTGTAGCATTTGGTAAAATAAGAAGGCGATGTAAAGCCAACTGTATAACTTACTTCGCTAACACTCGAATAACCCTTACTCATAATTTCCTTTGCTTTTTCTAATCGAACGTTTCTTATAAATTCATTTACAGAAACTCCTGTAAGCGTTTTTATTTTTCGATACAACTGACTTCTACTTAAGAATAATTTTGACGACAATGACTCTACGCTCAATTGTGAATCACTCAAATTATCTGTTATGAATTGTAGCGTTTTTTGAATAAATTCATTGTCCAAGGTTGTCGTTTTCTCCTTACCATCCTTTGTGATTCCGCTGTAGAATTTTTTGAACATAATTTGTCTGCTCGTAATCAACTGCGCTAAACTTGACTTCAAGATATCCATCTCAAAGGGTTTGCTTAAATACAAATCGGCACCAGAATCAATTCCTTCCAAACGGTCTTTGACCATCGCTTTTGCCGACAACATCAACAACGGAATATGACTTGTTTTAAGGTCCCCTTTTATTTTTTTACACAATTGCAAGCCATCCATCACAGGCATGATCACATCGGTGACAATTAGATCAGGTAGCTTTTCAATTGCCATTTCATACCCGCGTTTACCGTTTAAGGCAACGAGAACTTTATAGGTTTTACTCAATTCTTGTTTCAAATAATTACGCAATTCGGCATTGTCTTCTACCACAAGAACAGTATAAACCTTTTCTACATTTTCAACAATATCCTCTTCATCGTCTTCATCAACCGTTATTGGTTCCAAGATTTTTTTGGATTGATGTTTTTCAATCACATGGGTTTCATCAACAATCTCTGCATCATTGTAAAAAGAATTCCCTAACGGGAAACAGACCTTAAATTCTGTTCCCTCTCCTACCTGACTTTCGACAGTAATTTTTCCTTTATGCAGTTCTACAAACTCTTTTACGACCTCGAGACCAATTCCGGTGCTACCATAATACACTTTATTCAAGCTATTGACTTGGTAAAATCGGTCAAAGATTCTGTTAATATCCTTCTTCTGAATTCCAGATCCGGTGTCTTTTATGGTAATCGAAAAAGTAGGCACCTTCTCGCCATCAATAATCAATGAATGCTCCGCTTCTACTTTGTCAATTCCTATTCGAATAAAACCATCATCGGGCGTGAATTTGAAGGCATTGGAAATGATATTGAAAATAATTTTCTCCACCATTTTTGGATCCAACCAGTCTACCAAGCGCTCTACCGAGGGATTGAATTCAATTGTTATATTACGAGTATTCGCTTCTTCATCAAAATAGCTAATCACCTCTTCAGTAAAAGCAACGAGCTCAATTTTCTTGACTTGTAGAAAGACTTTATTGAACTGAAACTTATTAAAATCCATCAATTCATTAATTAATCTCGAAAGTCGGTCGGAACTTTTATGAATCGTAACCAACTTACTATGAATCTCTGGCGAAAGTTTTTTTGTTCGCAACAAATCCTCTAACGGATTAATAATTAAGGTCAAAGGTGTTCTAAATTCATGCGAAATGTTAGTGAAAAATTGCAATTTTTTAGCATTCAATTTCTCTAGCTGGTGAATTTTTTCTTTTTCGAATAAAATAGCTTGCTTGGCCTTAAAACGATTTTGATATATTTTGTTGAGATACAAAATAACCCCAAACACTATTAGAGCATAAACAAGATAAGCCCAAATTGATTTCCACCAAGGTGGTAAGACATTGATCTTCAATTCGAGAGGATTTTGTGTCCATGATCCATCTGAATTAGCCGCTTTCACTTTGAATACATAATCTCCTGGCGCAAGGTTGGTATAGGTTGCCACACGGTTACTACCTACATAATTCCAGTCTTTTTCAAAACCTTCTAGATAATAAGCGTATTGGTTCTTTTTTAAAAAATTGTAATTGATCCCTACATATTCAATAGAAAAAACAGACTGGGTGTAATTAAGTTCTAATTCTTTGGTCTGCGAAATAACCTTTATCAACGGTGAACCTTCATCATTTGGGCTCACTGATTTATTGAATATTTTAAAATCACTTAAGTACAAACTGGGTGACTTATCTGTTTTTTTGATTTGATTCGGATTAAAATAATTCATCCCTTCATAACTCCCAAAATACAGTAGTCCGTTAGCATCTTTAAAAACGGCATTGTTGTTAAACTCATTTACAATGAGTCCGTCATCCTTGGTAAAATTGGTGCTTATTTTGTTTTTAAAATCAATTTTCGTCAAACCTAGTCCGCCACTCACCCATAAGCATCCATTATTGTCTGATATAATAGCGCGCACAGACCTTTCTTTAAAACCTGGAAAATCATTGTAATTAGTAAAGACTTTCGTTTTTTTATTATAACTAAATAAACCACCGCCATCTGTCCCTATCCAAATCATCTTATCATTCGATTCATAAACCGACAAAATAGTTTGAATACTGTTATGCTTGGTCATGTTTTTGAACATCGCCTCGCGCATAGAGGTTACTTGAAAACTATTTTGATTCTCCACATGAACTTTGTAGAGTCCTAAAATTGTTCCCACCCAAATGTCATTGTCTGAATCTACAAATACTTTTCGAACGTAGGCTACATCGAGTGCACTTGCTGCAAAAGGTTTAGCCTCGCAATGTACAAAAGCACCTTTTGCTGGGTCATAATAATGTAGTCCTTGTATAAAACTACCAATCCAAATACGACCACTAGCATCTTCTGAAAAGCTAAAAACACGATTGGACTTTAAGCCCGAAGTATTTGCAGTGTTATAATTCACAAATTTATTGCTTCCGTTTTTTAGAAAGTAAATACCTCCGCTCCAACTACCCAACCATAAATTTTGCTTACTATCTACAAATACAGTCTGTATATCTTCTGAGTTTAAACCCGAATAATAACCTTGACTCTTTTTATTCACATGAATAAATTTCTTGTTAGTGGTATCATAAATATCGAGTCCGCCACCTTCAGTACTGATTAACAATTTACCTGCCTTGTTACGCACGACACCAGTAACAGAACTTGTTTGAAGGGAATTTTCATTATTCAGGAGCGACTCTACCGCCATGAACTTGTTGTTGGGTTTGGAAAAAATCCCTAAACCTTTATTGTAGTAACCCAACCACAATCGCTTTTCTTTATCTTGAAATAGTGACCAAACAGAATTGGATTTAAGACTAAAATTATTGTATTTACTGTGTAAAAATTGCTTAACAATCTGCCCTTTGTGATTCACAATGAGCAGTCCTTCATTCTCTGTACCGCAAACAATGTCTCCACTTTTGCTTTGGATTAAAGCCAAAATATTATTCTTAGTCACCGGAAAAATTTCGAACTGATAATTATCCGCATCTGTTTTAATTCGCAACAAACCTTGATTGGTCGTCCCTACCCACAAAAACCCAAAGCTATCAACAGCTAGACTTTCAATTTCAAGATTTATAGGTTCTTTTTTAAATCTATCTTTATATACTTGTGCTACAACTCCCTTATAATCAATAGAAAAAAGCCCATAACCAGTTCCTAAGAAAATAGTTCCTTGCTTATTTTTTACAGAGCAATTGACTTGTATGTTGGACCGCTTGAGTAAAGGCGACTGAATCAGTGCTACTTGCAATGTTTTAGTATTCATTTTAAAAACACCAAAGCCAAAGGTTCCTATGATTAAATTTCCGTGATTGTCCTCGTTAATGGTTTTGACAGATATAGGTTCGTCATAGCCTTTTGCTACAATATCTTGAATGTTAATTTTGGTAAAATTATCGAGATCCCTATTGTACCTGCACAAGCCCTCATCTGTACCTATCCATAAGTCATTTTTACTGTCTACATACGTACTATAAATCAAATTACTATTTATTGTACCTTCAACTTTTGCGTTGTATCCATACATGTTGTAGTGCACTCCATCATAACGATAGAGCCCTGCACCATTAGTCCCAACCCAAATTAAACCGTTTTTATCTTGGATTATCGACGAAATTGCTCTTTGCGAACTTGCTTCTTGAATGCTCTGAAATTGGTAGTTTTCAAATTTATCTTGTGCAAAAACAACGCTCGAAAGTAATGAAAGAACGGTAAATAGGTAGTAGCGTAAGGTATTGGACATAGTTATAATACGTATCAAAATTGTATTCGAAAATAATAAGTGTAAATTGGGGCAAGCAATAGTACAAAAACAAAACTGATTGGCTCTTGCTGAAGGTACAAAATTTCTATATATGCCAAAAACCCAAGCTCGATCAATTATGTTGTAATTAATCGAACTCAGGTTAGTATTTGCTTAAACAATCAGGCTATTGTTGTGGGCTAAACTAGGATTACATTGGCGTTTTCAGCACTATTTTAGTTCAAATTTGAGTGTAAGTCCTTCGTTAGAATTCCATCCTACCATGACATTGAAAGCTCCAGGTTCTACTAAAAACTTCCCTTGATTGTCATAAAATCCTAATTCTTGTTCTGTTAAAGTGAATTTTACAGTTTTGGTTTCTCCTTTTTTCAAGGCAACTAACTCAAAACCTTTCAATTCTTTTACTGGTCGAACAATGCTTGCTGCAACATCATTGATGTACAACTGTACCACTTCTTTTCCATCTAAATTTCCAGTGTTGGAAACCTCTACTGAAACTTCAATTTTGTCTCCTTTTTTATAAGAGCTATTACTCAATTTCAAATTTTTATATTCGAAAGAAGTGTAGCTTAATCCAAAACCAAAAGGATATAAAGGTGTTTTTTCTACATCACTATAATGTGACCAGAATACATTACTTTCTTTATTCACCGGTCTACCCGTGTTGTATGAATTGTAATAAATTGGACATTGTCCTACGTTTCTTGGGAAAGACATAGGTAATTTTCCGCTTGGGTTGTAATCGCCATAAAGTACTTGAGCAATCGCATTACCAGATTGCGTTCCCAATTGCCATCCTTCAACAATAGCTGGAATATTTTCAGCTGCCCAAGGCAATGACAAAGGACGTCCGTTGTTTAAAACCAAAACGATATTTGGATTCACTTTGTAGATCTCTTCTAATAATTGTTGTTGGTTCCCTGGCAAACCAAGTTCTGTTCTACTACGACCTTCACCACTTTGAAAACCAATTTCTCCCAAAACCATCACTACTACTTCTGCTTCTTTTGCCGCTTTTTTTGCTGCTTCAAATCCAGAAAAATCAGTTGAATTAATTTCAACTTCGTTCACAAAAACTTGCTTGTTGGTCGCAACCTCTGTTCCTTTAGCATAAACCAAACTGTTGTTTTTATACTGTTGCATTCCTTCAAGTACAGATACAGCCGTATTATCGTCTGCGCCAATACGCCAACTACCTAAAGGACTATTTTTATCACTAGCCAACGCACCAATCAAAGCAATCTTTGCTCCTGATTGCTTCAATGGCAATAGATTTTTTTCATTTTTAAGCAAAACAATAGATTTTTTTGCCATATCTAACACATCATCGTTGTGTGCTTTGCTACCAATACTTGCTTTCTCACGAGCTTCGTCACAATATTTATAAGGATCATCAAATAAACCTAATTCAAATTTTACACGTAGAATTCTGCGTGTAGCATCATCAATTACCGACTCTTTTACTACTCCTTTTTTTACTAATGAAACTAATTCAGCTACATAAATATGTGATTCCATATCCATATCAGATCCTGCGATCGCCGCTTTTTTTGCAGCATCTGCACCGTCTGCAGCATAACCATGAGTAATCATTTCAGCGATAGAAGCCCAGTCAGAAACCACAAAGCCATTAAATCCCCAAGCACCTTTCAAAATATCTCTTTGCAAAAAGCTATTTCCAGTTGCTGGAACCCCGTTCAGGGTATTAAACGAATTCATAAACGTACGTACTCCTGCATCTACAGCAGCTTTAAAAGGAGGCAAAACTGAATTGTATAATTTAGAGTTACTCATATCAACAATGTTGTACTCTTTTCCAGCTTCTACAAATCCGTAACCTGCAAAGTGTTTTGCACAAGCGGCAATGGTTGTAAAATCGTCCAATCGATCACCTTGAAAACCTTTTACTCTGGCACTGGCAATTTTGCTTCCTAAATAAGGATCTTCACCAGCGCCTTCCATAACACGTCCCCATCTTGCATCGTTTGCAATATCTACATTAGGACCAAAAGTCCAGTTCAATCCAGACGACGCCGCTTCGTCAGCAGCAACACGAGCCGAGTTTTTTATCGCCAATAAATCCCAACTTGCAGCTTCGGCAAGCGGAATCGGACTTAATGTTTTGTATCCATGAATCACATCAAAACCAAAAATCAACGGAATACCTAATCGCGTTTGCTCTACAGCAATTTTTTGTACCGCTCGAACTTCTTTTACTCCGCGAACACTTAATAAAGAACCTACCCATCCTTTTTTGATGTGCTCGTATTTCTCCTCTTCAGATCCTCCTACTGGTTTAGGACCTGTAAAATCCCACGAACCATTATATTGATTCATCTGACCTACCTTTTCTTCCAATGTCATTTCTTTCATTAAAAGAGTAATGCGTTCTTCTACAGGTTTAGAGGTGTCCAGATGTTTTTTTGTTTGCGCAATTCCGCTTGTTACGACAAAGAGCAAAGCAAACGAAAGGGTATGAAGTTGCTTATTCATTAGTTTATAGTTTAATTATTTAATTTTTATATATTATCTCCGACCGTTTTGATCGTCTGCCCACAATTATTTAAGTCATTCAATTAGAAAGGCTCCAAGATGCAACATTTGTATGCCTTTGCAGTATTCGCAAATCCTGAAAAGCCTCTTGTCTTCTTCCAGATAGCAGTTTTTACATTATTTTATATCTAAATTTTAGAATACAACAATTTTAAAACCCAATACATAGGAATTACATAATAACCGGATTGTAAATATACCTCAGCCAAGCGCACAACAACAACAACATTTGAAGCATATTCAGCAACAATTGATGTATTTAGCGTCTATTTCTATATTTTGAAATAAAAAAAGGTAATAGATATATTCGGTTCGAAAAGATAAAAATTAGTTTGACGATCAGCGATGTACTTTGAATCGATAAAGAACATACTACTCCCAAAGAAAATTAGCCCTTAAAGATGACGCGTTTGAACATAAAAAAAGATAAAAGTCTAACAGACCTAAATTATAATTTTTCCCAATTGATTGCATTATAAGTACTAAATATGGGGAAAGATCGCATTTTGAAAGTTGATAAAGCAATAGAGTGAATTGATTTGTAACAGTTATCCATTTGATTTGTACTTTTGACTTTACGACTTTTAAATTTTCGACTTTTAAATTTTCGACTTTCTTAAAAATGCCTTATTCCGATACTATTTTTGCTGTAATTAAACAATAATTGTAAATTGCTGCATATTATTATTTAAAACCCAGTATGAAACTTCATTTATTAGACCGAAGCAACCTCAACGATAGTTCCTTTACCACTAAACTGAATGACTACCCCTATTTTTTAAAAATATGGCACTACCATCCAGAACTAGAGCTGGTAGTCATATTAAAAAGTGAAGGAAGCTGCTTTGTGGGTGATAGTATCGAAAAATTTGAAGTAGCAGATATTATTTTAATCGGTGAAAATCTACCACATATGTGGCTGAATGATGAAGATTATTTTCAGCAAAATCCTGATGAATCAGCAAAAGCAATTGCCATCCATTTTAAGAAAGATTATTTAGGAAGTTCGTTTTTTGAAACGCCTGAGATGAATCACATTTTAGATTTATTTAATAGAGCAAAATTGGGTTTGAAGTTTTTAAACGTAAATCAGAATCTTATTGTAGACATCCAAAACATGTTGGACAAAAAAGGTTTTGAAAAAACAATGTCGTTTATCAACATTCTTAACGACCTTGCAAAGCACCAAGAAACAAAGAGTTTAGCTAGTCATGGTTTTGTCAATTCATTTAAAGAAACAAAAAACGAAACCCAGGACAAAGTACAAGCTTATATTTTCAAGAATTTTAATAAGCCTATCACGCTTGAAGAAGTTGCGCAAATAGCCCACATGAATACCTCGGCATTTAGTCGGTTCTTTAAACGACTGAACCGTAAAAATTTCTCCAGATATCTATCCGAAATTCGTATTGGCTATGCTTGTAAATTGTTACTTGAAGATAAATCGAACATCACTACTATTTGTTACGAATGTGGCTTTAATAACATATCAAATTTCAATAGACAATTCAAATTAATCATGAATTGCACTCCTTCGATTTACGTAAAAGAACATAAAAAGGATAGTGTTTAGCTACTCATAAATAATGGTAAACAAATCCATTTCCGATTAAAAACACCTATTAAATTGCAATTAAAACACACTAATTTCAATTAAAGCAAAAATAGTATTGGTTTTAGTCAAGTATTAGGAAGTATTGCTTTGTTATTCCTTGTAATATTGTAATCTAATTGAAAAGTAATGACGCTTTCTAACGAATAGTTTCCTTTTCGAAAAAGACCAATCCAATATAACAACCAAAATAACTAGTATGGCAGCACAATTAGATTCTAGATACCCATCTATAGACGATTTAAGAAATAAGGCGCAAAAAAAGATTCCTAGATTTGCTTTCGAATACCTTGACGGTGGATGTAATGAAGACGTCAACTTACACAGAAACACTTCTGAATTAAGAGATGTTCAATTAAAACCTAATTACCTTAGAAATCATAATGGGTCAAGTATGAAAACCAAATTGTTTGGAATTGAATACGATGCTCCGTTTGGAATCGCACCTGTAGGATTGCAAGGATTGATGTGGCCAAATGCTACCGAAATATTAGCAAAAGCAGCATTTGAACACAATGTCCCTTTTGTATTAAGTACGGTAACAACTAGTAATATAGAACGTATTAGCGAAATCACCGAAGGAAAGTCTTGGTTTCAACTATATCATCCTGCCAAAGATGCTTTACGAGATGATCTAATAAAAAGAGCAGCAGCCGCAGAATGTCCCGTTTTAGTGATTTTGTGTGATGTTCCAACCTTTGGTTGTAGACCAAGAGATGTGAGAAATGGATTGGCTATGCCTCCAAAAATGTCGGTAGCAAACATTCTGCAAGTTATGGGTAAACCAGAATGGGCCATTCAGACCTTGATCCATGGCCAACCTGGTTTTGCAAATCTATTGCCTTATATGCCTAAAGGTTTAGATTTAAAACAATTAGGGAAGTTTATGAACGATACTTTTTCTGGACGTCTTAATGAGGCTAAAATTAAGCCGATTAGAGATATGTGGAAAGGTAAATTGGTTCTTAAAGGTGTTGCATCTGAAGAAGATATCGAAGAAGCTATTCGTTTAGGTATAGACGGGGTTATTGTTTCTAATCACGGTGGTCGTCAACTGGATGCAGGAGAATCCTCTATTAATTCATTAAAAAGATTGGTAGCCAAATATGGTGACCAAATCGAAATCATGATGGATAGTGGTGTACGCTCTGGACCAGACGTAGCAAGAGCTATGGCGTGTGGTGCTAAGTTTACCTTCATGGGGCGTTCTTTCATGTACGGTGTAGCCGCGCTTGGTAAAAAAGGTGGGAATCACACTATGTCCTTATTGAAAACGGAATTACAACAAGTAATGGAGCAACTAAACTGTGCTACTGTAGAAGATTTTAAAGATCACTTGATATAGTGTGCCTCTTATATATTTATGGCATTTTCATAAAGGTTACGGAGCCTCTTTCTCAACACCTTGAATTGTTCATAATAACTTAATTTCAATATATGGACTACCTTTAAATTATTTACAATCGAACTTTTAAATCAAAAATATCATGCTAATTTATAAATGCAGAAAAGATAATTTGAAACACTAAAGAAAAATGCAGTAAAGATAAGGGTTCAGCCGATTAGGTTCAAATCCTACTCTCCCCACATAAAAAGTTAAGCCTGCAAATCCAACGATTTGCAGGCTTTTTTTATTTTATAATGTAAAGTATGTCAGAACCCCGAACTTGATCAGGCTGTTTACTTTTAACTATAGAATTTTGTTTTGCTTTTTTCGAAAGTGACAATTTAATTTGGTTGATATGTCATAACACATATTGGTTCAACTGATATAGGAGCTAGTCTACGTTGATTAAATGATTTATCGTTACTACCTACAGTAATTGGAAATAGTTTTTATTGTCTAATCTATGTATGAAATTTCAAGTAGTCCTATTTTCGTAAAGTAGAATTAGATTCTATCAAAAATAATATGTATCGAGTTGACTATAAAGCATAAAAAAAGGTTGACAAATCAAACTACTTTGTCAACCTTTTAAACAAAAACAACTTTATTACCAATTAATTAAACTCCATTATATTTTAGCAAAAATATTTGTGAAATATTTTTTCCCCGTTACAGGATCTGCTTTTATAGCGATTCCGAAATGAGTGAAATCTCCAACGATATTTTCTTTATGCCCTGGACTATTGATCCAAGCTTTTACTACTGCTTCTGGTGTGTTAAAATTATAAGCTACATTTTCCCCTACTCTTTTAGCACTCAAAACTTTTACGATATCTTCTGAACGAGCTACAAAATTATTATGATTAACTACATTATTTTCGATCATATAATCATCATGCTCCTCTGATTTTACTGAGATATGATTTATTTTTTCTAAAGGATTCAATCCTACACTTACACGATATTCGTTTATCAAAGCCATTGTTGCCAACTCAGTATCATTATACGTATAATTAACTACTTTGGCTGTTGCTGCAGGCGTTGTGATAGCAGAATCTACTATCTCTGAATTATCAGACGAACAAGAGTTCATTGTGAAAACGGCTGCGGCTAATAATGCGATGCGAAGGATAGAATTTTTCATAATAAGTAGTTTAAGTTTAAAGTAGATGTGGGGCAAAAACTTTAATGATTAATGTTCCTTTTTTGATATATAAAAGATATACACAAACACGACTAAAAACACTATTTTATAGATAAACTACATGTTTTTTTCTTTATGTTAGTATATTTCTTATTTAAAAATAGGTGATTGCATTCGGAAATTAAATTTTCTGGTTGTCTACAGGTGGTTATACCTCCATTTTTATCTATCGACATAAAACAGAAAAAGGTTCTAACACTGGAACCTCTTTATTTGACTGAATGTAATCGAAACTATAAGAGAGGTTGGCTATACCGCAATCTTCCTTATTTATAAAGAGTAAGGAATGTTGTTAGTAATCCTATTTTCGGAAAGTAAAATTTGATTCTATCAAAAATACTATGTATCGAGTTAACGATAACGCATAAAAAAAGGTTGACAAATCAAACTACTTTGTCAACCTTTTAAACAAAAACAACTTTATTACCAATTAATTAAACTCCATTATATTTTAGCAAAAATATTTGTGAAATATTTTTTCCCCGTCACAGGATCTGCTTTTATTGCGATTCCGAAATGTGTATAATCGCCAACTATATTTTCTTTGTGCGCTGGACTATTAATCCACGCTTGTACAACTGATTCTGGTGTGTTAAAGTTATACGCTACATTCTCTCCCACTTTCTTTGCATTGTACGCATCTATAATACTTTCGCAACGAGCAGCAAAATCATTATGATTAACTACATTATATTCGATCATATACTCATCATGCTCTTCTGATTTTACCGAGATATAATTTATTTTTTCTAAAGTATTCAATCCTACACTTACACGATATTCGTTTATCAAAGCCATAGTTGCCAACTCAGTATCACTATAGGTATAGTTAACTGTTTTAGCTGCTGCTGCATTTGTTGTGATAGCAGAATCCACTATCTCTGAATTATCAGACGAACAAGAGTTCATTGTGAAAACGGCTGTGGCTAATAATGCGATGCGAAGTATAGAATTTTTCATAATAAGTAGTTTAAGTTTAAAGTAGATGTGGGGCAAAAACTTTAATGATTAGTGTTCCTTTTTTGATATATCAAAGATACACATAAACACGACTAAAAACACTATTTTATCGATAAACTACATGTTTTTTATTTATCAATAATCTATTTCTTATTTTAAAACCTAGTTATTGTCATTTTTAAGGTAAATATGATAATGCAGAAGGTTACTTAACAGGAAACCTAATAGTTAGCATCTCAATAATTTGAAAATAACTACAATCATGTTTATTAATAGTGACAGGTGTCGCAATTAATTCTTTACCTTATAGCTGTAAAAGACTATCTAGAGCTTGTAGAATAAGTAGCGTCTTATAATTTTACAACAGTAGCCATTCAACATATGATAAGCAGCGTTTATTAATTTATCGCTAACGAAAGGTCTCTTTGGCCTATACAAAGTTAATCTTCCACCCTCTTTATATGTGCTATTCCTAAGTGGTATAAGAACGGTTACTATTGAAACTTTGTAGAAACGATAAAAGGTTGACAAAGTCTTACGACCTTATCAACCTTTATCCAGAATCTAAAAAATACACTTCAATTAATAAACCCGATTGTTTATATCTTTGCAAAAATATTAGTAAAATACTTTTTACCTGTAACAGGATCTGCTTTTATTGCTATACCGAAATGTGTAAAATCACCTTCGATGTTTTCTTTATGTGTAGGACTATTTAGCCAAGCCTTAACTACTGATTCAGGAGTAACAAAATTGTATGCAATGTTTTCACCTACTCTTCTCGCTCCTAAAACTTTAATAATGTCTTCTGATCTTTCGACAAAGTTATTATGATTCACAACATTATTAGTGATCATGTACTCATCATGCTCTTCTGATTTTACCGAAATATGATTAATTTTTTCTAAAGCATTCAACCCTACGCTTAAACGGTAGTCGTTGATTAAGGCCATTGTTGCCAACTCAGTATCGCTGTAATTGTAGGTTACATCTTTTGCTGTTAATGAAACTGTTGATGTGTTGTTTGAGTTTGCTACCTCTGCAGTATCTGAGGAGCAGGAATTCATTGAAAAAAGTACTGTTGCTAGTAGGGCAACTCTAAGTAAATTTAATTTCATAATCTAGTAGTTTAAGTTTAAAGCAGATGTGGGGCAAATCCTTTAAAATGTTTTTGTTTTTGTTATTTCAAACTTACATAAAACAACGTTTAAAAACCTAATTTACTCGATTAAATACGTTAAATAAATAATAAAAAACGTTATTTCTTACACATGAGTAATTTTTACCAGAAAATAGTAAAAAAAACACTTACAACCTTAGATTACATGGTCATACCTTTTACAGCAAAAAAAAGCTATTTCAAAAAATTGAAATAGCCATTTTATAAAAATTACGAAGCACCTATTTTAGGGTGCCATACGTTCAACTTTCCAATTGAAATCGTCCTGAATGCTATAGCGTATACGGTCGTGCAAACGATTGGGTCTACCTTGCCAAAACTCTACCTCAACAGGTGTAACTATAAATCCTCCCCAGTGTTCGGGACGCGGTATCTCTTTTCCTTCAAATGCTGATTCTAAACTTTCTAATGCTGATTCTAAAAAAGCTCGTGACGGAATCACTTCACTTTGGTTGGATACCATAGCGCCCAATTTACTGCCATCTGGTCGTGAGTCAAAATAATTATCAGAAACTTGCGCGCTTACTTTACTCGCAATCCCTTTTATAATTACCTGACGCTCCATAGCATGCCAAAAGAAAGACAAACAAACTTTTGGATGTTCTAGTATTGCTTTTCCTTTTTCTGAGTTGTAATTGGTATAGAAAACAAATCCTTCTTCTGAAAACTTTTTCAAAAGTACCACTCTAGATTTCGGGAAACCATCCAGACCATAAGTGGAAACTGTCATAGCGTTAACCTCAACTCCTGCAGCTTTGCTACCTTCAAAATCTTCGGTCTCATGAAACCATTTGTTGAATAAATTGATAGGATCCTCCGGTATAGAAGTTTCTAATAATTCACTCTTCTCATAAGACTTTCTGTAATTACTTAAATCATTCATAAGTGCTACTTTTATAATTTACAATCGAATTTCTTAAAAATCGAATTTGATTGTATGATTGATTAAAATTCAAATTGTTTGCCATCATCACCCAAAACTACGTTATCAAAAACAGTTTTTGCTTCTTTTTGAAAAAGATCTATAGACTCATATCGGGTGGAATAATGTCCTAGAATCAATTTCTTTACATTTGCTTTTTTCGCTATGGTCGCCGCTTCTATTGCTGTAGAATGCATCGTTTTTTGAGCCAATGCTTTCTCTGATTCCAAAAATGTGGCTTCATGATACAATACATCTACGCCTTCAATAATCGGAAGAATCGCTTCATTATAGCGTGTGTCCGAACAAAAAGCATATTGCATGGTTGGATCAGGGTCGAAAGTTAGTTTGTCATTCGAAACCACTTCTCCCGAATCCAAGGTGATATCTTTTCCGTTTTTTATATTTTGATAATAACATTTTTCAATTCCGTACCGCTCCACAATCGATAAGTTTAACTTGCGACTCTCTATTTTTTCTTCGAATAGAAAACCGTTGGTATACACACGATGTTGTAACGGAATCGTTTTGACAATAACCTTGTCGTCCTCAAAAATAATTTCGCTCTCTAGTGACTCCAATTCATGAAAATACAAATTGTAATTGGTGTACGAATTGGACAACTTTAATTGTAGTAACGAAATTTCTTTAATTCCTTTTGGCCCGTGTACATGTAGGTCTGTGGTCCTACCCAAAAGACTAAAGGTCGAAATTAAGCCAATTAAGCCAAAAAAATGATCACCATGCAAATGGGAAATAAAAACATGATTGATTTTTGAAAACTTTATTTTATTCTTTCGCAATTGTACCTGCGTACCCTCTCCGCAATCAATTAAAAAAAGTCGGTTTTTAATCTCTAGAACCTGCGCAGTTGGATTGGTAAATGTGCGGGGTGTAGCTGCATAACACCCTAATATCGTTAGTTTCAAACTGTGTTTGATTAAGTAGTTATGTGTTTAAAATATGCTAAAGAAAACCAAGCGATTATACTTTTAAACCAATAAACAATTAAACTTTTTAAAATCCTAAATCTCTTTCGATCTCTTCCATACTTATAATATCGTTTGCCTCTAGCAGGGTAGGAACTACAGTCAGTTTAGTCGAAACGGCATTATAATCAACGGCATCAGCTACGATTACAAACGATTTTTTTGCTTTTTTGTGCTGCGTAGATAATGGTAATAATTGTTTCACGTCGTCAATGTTAACTGCTTTATTTGGCAAAAGATCAATAATAAGGTTGTGATCTTCATAACTCTTGTATTGGTTTGTTACTTTGGTCAAAAATGAGTTAAAATCGCCTTGAGTATCTTTTATAGTAATAGTATTTCCTTTTTGATCTACTTTCATCTTATTGGTTTTTTGGTTTATAGAAACGCTATTTATTATTGAATTTTTGACGCAAGTAAATAAATGACTGCCATTCGAACAGCAACACCATTTTCAACCTGATTCAAAATCACCGATTGCTGTGAGTCCGCTACGTCTGAGGTAATCTCTACACCTCTATTAATTGGACCAGGATGCATGATTACAATTTCTTTGTCTAGTGAGTCTAGCAAGGCTTTGTCTACTCCGTACTGCTGCGCATATTCGCGCGTTGACGGAAAAAAGTTCACATCCATACGCTCATTTTGTACGCGTAGCATATTAGCAACATCACACCATTCTAGGGCTTTTCTCAAATTGGGCTCAACCGTTACGCCTAGTGATTCAATATGTTTAGGAATTAAGGTCTTTGGCCCACAAACTTTTACTTCTGCACCTTGCATTTGCAAAGCATATATATTTGACAATGCTACGCGTGAGTGCAAAATATCACCCACTATGACCACTTTTTTACCAGCTACGTCGCCAAGTTTTTCTCGTATAGAGTAACTATCAAGCAAGGCTTGTGTAGGATGCTCGTGTGCGCCATCACCTGCATTTACGATACTCGCCTTTACGTTTTTGGACAAAAAGTAAGCCGCTCCAGGTGTAGCGTGTCGCATTACAACCATATCTACCTTCATAGACAATATGTTGTTTACGGTATCAATAAGTGTTTCTCCTTTTTTTACAGAGGATTGTGCCGCCGAAAAACTAATTACATCGGCAGACAAACGCTTTTGTGCTAACTCAAATGAAAGTTTGGTTCGTGTACTGTTTTCAAAAAATATATTGGCAATCGTTATGTCTCTTAATGAAGGTACCTTCTTAATTGGACGATTGATAACTTCTTTAAAATGATCGGCTGTTTCAAATATTAGATCAATATCATTCTTAGTAATGTACTTGATGCCTAATAAATGATTTACGCTTAATTCTTTCATTTTGATTTGCTTAAATTATGAGTTTATAATCGTTATGACTTAGTTTGTAATCAAACAAACAGAGTCTTCACCATCATTTTCCTCCCAGTTTACTTTTACTCTTTCTTCATTTATAGCATCTACTTGTCGCCCACGGTAATCGGGTTGAATAGGCAGATTACGACTAAAACGTCTATCAATAAGTACCAACAATTCAATTTCTGATGGACGCCCAAAACTCTGAATCGCAGTCAGTGCTGCACGTATGCTCCTGCCTGAGTACAAAACATCATCAATAAAGATGACTTTTTTGTTTTCGACTATAAAATTGATTTTGGTTTTATTGGCTTCTAGCGGTTTATCTGTTCTTCGAAAATCATCTCTAAAAAACGTAATATCCAAATACCCCAACTGAATCTCTGGCGTATGGTATTCTTTTTCTAACAATGTTTTTAGACGTTCAGCCAAATAAGTACCTCTAGGCTGAATACCGACCAATATAGTATCCGAAAAATCCAAATGATTTTCAATGAGTTGACAAGCCAAACGATGCAGAATGATATTGACTTCCTTCGAAGTGAGCAATACTTTTTGAGTCATAGTAATAGTAGTGTTTGTAACGCAAATATACAAAATAGGATTTAGGTAGAAACATTAAACAACTCATCGGCTCATAAATCTTTTGCACATTGGGCAAAACTTGTAATCTCATAACTTTCAACAAAAATTCTGTAACCGCAAATGCGGATGATGGGAGTACTTTTATAAAAAAATAAAAACCTCAAAAAACACATATCATGAAAAATTTTCCAGTAAAAATCGCAACTCTTTTTGTAATCCTTTCTCTTTTCACAAGCTGTGAAGCAATCGGTAGTATATTTAAAGCCGGAATGGGCTTCGGAATCTTTCTAGTCGTTGCTGTAATCATTTTAGGCCTTTGGTTGGTGAGTAAAATGTTCGGTAAAAAATAATCCATCGCACAAAAAAGCCCTAAGCTAGTTGCTTAGGGCTATATAGTGTAAAATAATATTTAAAATTAAGAGTACATCTTCACTCTCAATTCTTGTACTTTTTCATCGTCAAGGTATTCGTCAAACGTCATGTAGCGATCAATTGCTCCTTTTGGAGTCAATTCTACAATTCTATTTCCAACCGTTTGTGCAAACTCGTGGTCATGAGTTGTAAACAAAATCGAACCTTTGTAGTTTTTCAACGAGTTATTAAATGCTGTAATCGACTCCAAATCCAAATGGTTTGTAGGTTCATCAAGCATCAATACATTGGCACGCTCCATCATCATACGTGATAGCATACAACGTACTTTCTCTCCTCCAGACAATACACGACTTGTTTTCAAAGCTTCTTCTCCAGAGAAAATCATTTTCCCCAAAAATCCTCTAATATACACCTCATCACGCTCTTCTTCTGTTTTTGCCCATTGGCGCAACCAATCTACAAGAGTATAATCATTCTCAAAAAATTCGTGATTCTCACCCGGTAAATACGCTTGGTTCGTTGTTACACCCCAATCATAAGTTCCTGCATCTGCTTTTTGATTGTTGTTCAAAATTTGGTAAAAAGCAGTAGTCGCTCTCGAGTCTTTCGAGAAAACAACCACCTTGTCTCCCTTAGCCATATTCAAATCTATACCTTCAAAAAGTATGTCTCCATCTACAACTGCTTTCAATCCTTGCACGTTCAAAATTTGATCACCGGCCTCACGGTCTTGGTCAAAAATAATCGCAGGATAACGACGGCTAGAAGGTTTAATTTCAGAAATATTCAATTTCGAAATCATTTTTTTACGAGAAGTCGCTTGCTTAGACTTCGCCACATTCGCACTAAAACGACGAATAAACTCTTCCAATTCTTGTTTCTTCTCCTCTGCTTTTTTGTTTTGTTGCGCACGTTGCTTAGCCGCTAGTTGGCTAGACTCGTACCAAAATGTATAGTTTCCAGAGTAATGATTGATTTTACTAAAATCAATATCAGATATATGTGTACAAACCGCATCCAAAAAGTGACGGTCATGCGATACTACAATTACAGTATTCTCATAGTTTGCCAAAAAATTCTCTAACCACGAAATGGTCTCAAAATCCAAATCATTGGTCGGCTCATCCATAATAAGTAAATCAGGATTTCCAAACAAAGCCTGCGCCAAAAGTACACGTACTTTAATTTTTCCTTCCAAGTCACCCATCAATGTATAGTGATTATCCTCAGTTATCCCAAGGTTAGACAACATTGCAGCAGCATCAGAGTCGGCATTCCAACCGTTCATCTCTTCAAATTGAACTTGCAACTCCCCTATTCTATCGGCATTTTTGTCGTTGTAATCTAGGTACAACTCATCCATTTCTTTTTTAACAGCATACAAAATCTTGTTTCCCATCAATACCGTATCCAGTACTGTATGTTCATCAAACATATTGTGATTTTGGTTCAAAACCGACATCCTTTTCCCTGGTTCCAAATGAACGTGACCAGAAGTAGGGTCCATTTCGCCTGCAATAATTTTCAAAAAAGTAGATTTTCCAGCACCATTGGCACCAATCACCCCATAAATATTACCGTGTGTAAAAGTGGTGTTCACCTCATCAAACAAAATACGTTTTCCAAACTGAACCGATAAATTATTAACTGTTAACATGAATGTTCTTTATTTATAAAATTTCGGCAAAAGTACAAAATTTTCCCGACATCTCAGAATCAACCACAAAGGATTTAAGAACAACTTTTTACCAAAAACATGATTACTACTTTGGGCGTGCCAGCAATAAGAAAAGTGGCTTATTTCACTTTGGCTTCACAAAGCCCCTTTCCTTATTCCTGTCGGGCTTTCGGTGCTACTTCGGTAGCTTACCTCTATCCCTCACGCAAGAGATTGCGAAGAGGTGGGTATTTTAAATTACTTAGATTCAAGTGATAAATGCAACACTCCTTATTTGTTTAAATAAAGCCTACTGATAAGTCTTGAAGATCTAGATCTTCAAGACTTATCAGTAGGCTACGAAAAAAATTTCTCTTATTTTTGGGTTACTAAGCACAAAAAAAAGATGTCACATTTAACGATTGAACAAAGATACGAAATTGCTACACTTCGTTCACAAGGATTTTCAATGAGTAAAATTGGAGGGTTTATAGGTAGAGATAAATCTGTAATTTCAAGAGAGCTATCCAGAAATTCCGATCAAAGAAATAATGTTTATAAAGCTAAATTAGCCCAAAGTAAGGCCAGTATTCGACAGCATGAAAAAGCTAAGAAAATACGCTTTACTGAACAGATAAAAGCACGTGTTATTCATCTTTTAGAAGAAGATTTCAGTCCTGAACAAATAGTAGGATATTGCAGTGATAAAAACTTTGAATGTGTTTCGATTGAAACAATTTATCAATTCATTTGGAGCGACAAAAAGAAAGGCGGACAACATTATAAGCACCTACGCACAAAAGGAAAGCGATATGCTAAAAGAGGGGCTTTAAAAGGCTCAAGAGGTATTATTAAAGATAGAGTTGGTATTGAAAACAGGCCGTTGGTTGTAGAAGAAAAGCAAAGAATTGGGGATTTAGAAATTGATTTGGTAATAGGTAAAAATCACAAAGGAGCTTTGTTAACAATAAATGACAGAGCATCAGGTGTGCTTAAAATGGCTAAAATAAACAGTAAGGAATCACAAGAAATTCAGGAGAAATTAATTGAATTATTAATGGATTGGAAGCCCATTTTGCACACCATTACATCTGATAATGGGAAAGAGTTCGCTAACCATAAAAAAGTATCTGAAATATTAGAAATCTCATACTTCTTTGCCAACCCATATTGTAGTTGGGAAAGAGGTGCTAATGAAAATTTAAATGGTTTAGTAAGACAATATTTTCCAAAAAAATATAACTTTGATTTAATAACAGAAGAAGAGGTTTTAAGAGTAACAAATAAATTAAATAACAGACCCAGAAAAAGATTTGGTTTTAAAAGTCCAAATGAAATTTTTGAGCAAAAACTTAAACAATGTGCATAAGGTTGCATTTGTTAATTGAATCCACCTTAGAAAATAATCATTTAAGGAAATTGAATGCATATTAGTAGCAATGTAAAACCAAACTAAATCAATTTTCAGATTAGGATGTGCTATGGATCAAATGTGAAGACTTCCATTTAATCCTTTCACAAATTACTTAACCATCACAAAATTAAATACATTGCCGAAAATAACCTTCTAAGCTTCCTTCAAGTAGTATTATTTAGTAGAATCTTTATTTCAAGTTCTTCATTTTTTCTTTAAACATAACGGCGGCACTAGTGTAGCCGCCTTCGGTACCATCAACAAAATGAATATGTTTTTTCTCTTTGTCTTCAATATAGCACGACATGATGGAAGCATGTGTAATATGTATGCCGTAGATAATTTTGTTTTTAGATTCTAAATTATCCAAAAGCATTTGCAAGCGACTAACTTGTTCTTCTGTGCCCGAAATTACAGTGTTCAAAAAACCGTCGAGCATAATGGTATCCGATAATTGCGTGACACGGAATTTATACAATTTGCCCGATTCGAAATATTTAAAATAAAAACTCCCAAACAAGGTCATGAGCCAATTACTAATCATGTAGCTCAATTGATAGTTGCCTATCTTAATTCGCATTTCGCGTTTGATATTTTCTAGGGAGGTATTTAATTTTAATTTCAGGGTCGAAATTGGGTTTCGTTTGTCCAATGAACCAAAAATAAAGTCTATCTCTCGCATGATCGTTCCGTACACCTGCGCCTGATTGCTTTCTTCGAGGCAATCGACCAACAAGCACACTACTTTTTTGTCAACTGTGTTGGGGTATATTTCATCCCAACGGCATTGCATTCCTTCCAAATTTAGTTTTGCATCTTCATTACCACGAAGAACTGAAGTATGAAATTGGTTTTTAATTACACTTTCGGCATACTTCAAACCATTTCCCAAAATAACGGGAGTCGTTAATAAATCATTTTGTTTGAGTTTGGTAATTTTTAAAGTTATTCCGTTCTTGTAAATTTGACCAACACCCATCTTCCCTACGCGCAGCTGTAAGTCAATGGTTTTAAAAATATGTTGACTATAAATGGTCAAAGCCGCCAAAACGGGTTCTAAAACCGCATTTGGCATCAAAAAAGTGGACCCATCACCTCCAAAAAAGTATGGAATTTTAATCCCTAACCCCATCCCTTTCAAGGTGTTCAAAACAGTAATAATGCTTCCTGTTGCTGTTCGGTTTACATCATTATGAAGACCACTAGCGACAGCCTGCGTCGAATTTTCGATATCCGTAACCACAACAGACCAATTTGCAGGTACGTCATAAAACAACTTATCGTTCTTTAACAATTCCGTTAACGGAATATTACTTTTCGAAATTCGTTTATAAAAATTCAAATCCTCTTCCATATAAACCTGACTACGTTGCTTTTTTGTTTTTAAAGGTAAGTTATACGCACAATATAAACTACTGCATTGTGCTTCTTCTTTCTCTTTCGAAAAAAAAGTCCAATGCATTTCAATCTTACCCGCGCTATTTACAGAAGGCATACTTTTTAATCGTAACCAAAAAATGTATACTTTTATATAAAAAACAACAATCAAAATTCATTCCCTTATGTTTGATAATCCATTACTTAATATCACCATTTTTGGCGGTGGACACTACTTGTTTTAATTGGAATCATTACTTTGGTTTTTCCTCCAAAAAAAATCAATTCCATGTATGGTTATCGAACAAGTAGCTCCATGAAAAACCAAGAAAGATGGACGTTTGCTCAATTGTATTCGTCCAAAGAATTGATAAAACTAGGATCGGTACTTGTCACTTGTTCATCATTGAATTTGGTTGCGACTTTTTCAAATGAAACCAACTTAACAATTGGTTTAAGCTTGCTGATTTTGATCGTAATTCTGTTATTTATTCGAGTAGAAAGCGCCATCAAACAAAAATTTAATTAGAATGAGCTGATGGTATTTTCAATAAAAGTTAGCATGTAGCATTTTCATCTTGTTACTTTGTTTGATCTATTTTGGCTAAAAATCAGATTGAGAACACACTATCGGCTTTAAATTAAAAAACTACAGTAAAAATCGTAGTAAATCTTTTCCTATATTTGCTCGCGAAGCCTTTCAATGGTCTTTTAAAAGGCTGTCGGATAGTTCGTTTATATCATTTGAAGCAATTATAACAATATGAAAAAACTTTTACTCGTATTTTTTATTTCAGGCGCACTTTATTCTCAAAACACCACCAAAAAAGATTCTGTTCAAACCACCAACCTAAAAGAGGTTGTTCTCGTGGTTAAAAAGAAAGCCATTGAACAAAAATCTGATCGAACGATTATTAACTTTTCTGATCAACCACAGCTTAATTCGGGTTCCTTACTCGAAGGGTTGAAGAAATTACCAGGATTAATTATCTCTGACGTAGCAGGGATGACTTACCAAGGCAAGCAGCTCGAGGTATACATGGACGGGCGACCTTTAAATATATATTCCAACGAATTGAATTCATACCTAGAAAGCTTACCAGCAAACTCTGTAGAAAAAATCGAAATTATCACACAACCCGGAGCGGAGTTTCCCGCTACCTCTGGTGGTGCAATCATCAACATCATCTCGTCTAGAACAGCCAAAAGATATATATCGGCTACCTACTCAAATGGTTATAGCTACACCAATTATGATAAATCTCGTCACCGTTTTAATAATAGTATCCTTCTTAATGCCAAAAACAGTTTGTTTGGATGGCAATTGCAAGCAGGACAAAACTACAGCGACGGATACCAACGTACCAAATTTTACAATCCGACAGATGTGCTATCGCAAAATGAAACCGACCGAATCAATCGGTTTTACTTTATTAAATCGGGACTTACATTTGATTTTGACAAAGATCGCTTATTAGTAAATTATGATTACAATACTAGTAATAACGCTGCTACTATTGGCGCCAACGGTTTGGGATTTGTAAGCTTGGATGATAGTGACACCAAACAAGTGCGCAATGAAGCTGTGGTTACCTACCAAAAGCGTTTTGCAAATCCGGCTACCAAACTTGATTTTCGATTGAATTACAACCAAAACCAAAATGATTTTCAATTGGCAGGAATTCCATCAGGTAACGTTTCGTTGCAAAATAGTTTCAACCAAAATTTTTATCAGTTCAAAACAGATTATTCGAAAGAGATAAAACTATTAGACGAAGGAAAATGGAGCGCTGGATTTTTGGCGGATAAACTTGACTTTAAAACCACTAGTTTTGACATTAACAACTTAGAATATAAGCGAAACACTACTGCAGCTTACACCCAATTGAGTACAAGTTTAAAGAAATTTGAATTTATAGTCGGCGGTCGTTTGGAATCGTATACCATCGAAGGCAAAACTGTAAGCAGTGATCTAACGCCTTTTAGCTTGACAAAGTTCTTTCCTAATGCTACGCTGCAATACAATATCATGTCAAAGGTTTTTATGAATGCCAATTACAATAAGAAAATAAGCTTGCCCAACACCTCAGCATTGAATCCAAACAACACTAACTATCAAAATCCAAATGTTTCTTTCTTTGGAAACCCTAATTTGTCACCCACTATTTATGATAATTATGAGGTTAAGATTAGTGCCTTTGATTACATGTTTATCAAATACTCTATAAGTGATGCTAGCAATGCAGTGGTCAATAGAATTGTATCCAATAATAATGGAGCAGCAAGTATTTCTACCAACATTCCGAAACTAACGGTACGCAATTTTAGCCTCGGATTACCGATACCGTATATGTTATTTTCGAAAGGGATAAAAGAAACTTTGAAATTTAATGTAAATCCAGATGAGCTCAACTTTCTATACGTATATGTAGGCAATCAAAAACACTTGTTGGAAGGCGTAGAATCAAAAGGGTTTTGGAATTTCAATTTCATGTCGCAAATCCAATTACCTCACAAAATTAAATTTACTGCAAACTACAATACCGCTACAACAGGTGGAAACTACCAATATTATAAAATGATAAAACCATTTAGCAAACAATTTGACCTTACTTTTTCGAAAAAGTTTATGGACAATGACTTATCAATTTCTATCTATGCCAATGATATTTTTAATACCAATAGGCAAGAGCTCGGTGCTATAGGTACCAACTTATTGTACGATAGTAAAAATGACACAAGACGCATAGGTCTGTCAATGAACTACAAAATCCCGACCCGAAATAAACTGGCAAAAGTGCAAGAGAACATGCTTAACAATGACAAAAATGAAGAGGACAGCTTGTTGAAAAAATAAGTTAGTATTCGTTTTTTACAAACCATAAAAAGGCTGCAAATCCATTGGACTGCAGCCTTTTTTTAATCTAAGTTAATCGTTTTAGTTACAAATTACTTTCATTTCTGTGCGTCTGTTCAATTGGTGCTGAGCTTCAGAGCATGATACTCCATCGGCGCATTTGTTTAATAATTGTGTCTCACCATATCCTTTTCCAGAGATTCTGTTTCTAGCTATCCCTTGCGAAACTACATAATCAACTGCCGCATTGGCTCTGTTTTGAGATAAAGTCAAATTGTATTCGTTTGATGATCTTGAATCAGTATGTGATAATACCTCTACTTTTAATGAAGGATTATCCAACATGAACTGCACCAAACGATTCAATTCTTTTTTAGCTTCTTCTTTAATTTCGAACTTATCCAAATCATAAAGAATGTTTTTCAATCCAATTGCTTTTCCACAATCTGCCTCTTCCATACAAACTTCAAGTTTTACAAATAAGGTAGTATTTCTGTCGTATTCTTTGGTTGCAATAGTTTCTGTTTGCGAAAAATAACTGTCTTTTTTCCCGTACACTTCATACATGCTATTTTTTGCAACATTAAAAATGAATTCACCATTATCATTTGTTACTGTATTCTTTTGTTCAGCAATCAATAAATTTTTAAGTTTCACAGACACATTAGCCAGTGGTTGAGCACTGTTACAAACTACTACTTTTCCTTTTAAGATAAAATTCAAATCAGTGTACAAAATAACTTTTTGCAAGGTTTCTTTAGCTTTAAATTCATTGGTAACCGTAGTACTACTTTCCATTTTGGTGTTGTACAACATTCCTTCAATCGTATAATTATCTGGTTTGATTTCGTTAAAAACAACCACTCCAAAATTATTAGTTTTACCTGACTGTACCACTTCGCCCTTGATGTTTTTTAAAACCACATCGGTATCTGGCAAAACTTCTTTGGTATATTTATCTCTTGCGGTAACTGCTAGTGCATAGGCGGGACAATCGTTACAAGTTTTCTCTTTTTTATTCGAAGCCAATTTTAAACTTAGTCCTGCAAAAACACCTAGAGATGAAATATCTCCTTTATCAGGTTCCATACGAACTACAGGTCCGTTTTTTGGATTTAAACTTGCAATTGTTTGGCCAACAGTATTTGTTCCAGTTGTAAAAGGATAATAACTTGATGAAATTCCTAAACTTGGATCAGTCAATTCAGATACATTAAAATGTCTCATGTAATACGCACCAGCATGCACACCTATGTACTCATTAAAAAAGTAGTTAACACGTACTTGCGCTTTACCAGTAACCACATTTTTCGCATCATAACCTGCATGAAAATTTAATAATTGACCTAGAGGAGCAATAGCGGTTGTAGTTTCTCTCAACTCGGTACGGCCACCTTTGATAGAACTAAGTCCTACTCTGGTATTAAGCTCATAAACCCATTTTCCATTTTTACTTTGCTGTTTAAAATCGGGTCCAATACCATAAAAGAATCGTTTTATTCCTTTTTCAGATAAATCAAAGGTGGTTAGAGGTATTCTATTTCCATCAATCAAACCTTGTGTTGGATAGGTACTCTCTGGTGTGTTTGAGATGTAATCAACATCTGCACCTATTCCGAACCATTTCCAGTAGTAATCTATTGACATTCCCACTTCCAGTCCACCGTTGTAGTCGATATATGGAGTATCATTCGAATAGAATGGATTATCATAACCTGCTCTTGCACTAATTTGAAAATAATTTTCATTTTTTAGTACTTCTTTTTTCACCAATGCTTTTGCTGTTTGTGCGGTTCCAAGTTGATAGAACATGCTTACAAGTAGTAACGAAATTAATTTGAAGAGATTTAAATTTTTCATAATGTTTGAGTTTTAAATTTATGTTTAATAAAGAACCACTGTTGTACTGTTTGATGTTGTTCTTAGTGGTTTACATCTTTATATCACTTCTTGTTCCCTATTGTTACCCCTATTTTATAAAAAAAATTAAAAAAAATCCACAACTACACTTAAACACCTATAAACAAATAGATTAACACCTAAAATAAAATACAAAAAACTGTAAATAAAAAATATCATAAACGATAATAGGAATCTAATGGCAGCAGATATTAATCTCTTACTGCATTCATTTTATAATTATCTTAGCAAAAAGAGAGTCTGTTTAATTTTAACTACATTTGAGGTCTTGTAGTAGCAGATTTAGCTATAGTTTTCCTAATAACTTTACCATGGCTATCCATAGTCATTAAAACCAATAAAATGATGCATAACCTTTTACTCGCAGATGATGATATGGACGATTGCTTATTTTTTCAAGAAGCAATGGAAGAGATCAGTACGACTATGCAGCTAACTACAGTGAATGACGGGGTGCAATTGATGAATTTTTTATCTTCGAATAAAAATCAACTTCCGGATATTATTTTCTTGGACCTAAATATGCCACGCAAATCGGGTATGGAATGTTTGACAGAAATTAAACTTGACAATTGCTTGAAACAACTTCCAATCGTAATCATCTCAACCTCAATGGATACTGACGTTATAAACAAATTGTACCTTGATGGAGCACATTACTACATCAGAAAACCAGGTGATTTTGCACTTTTGAAACAAGTAATTCAAGAAGCCACTACCCGATTATCAGATAATAAAACACAACAACCTGAACGTTCCAATTTTATAATTCAACCTTAAAATTATTACCCTTTACGTATGTTAAATGATCATAATACTTTCTTGCATGGAGGCGGTGAAATGGGCGAGCTTATACGCTCAAAAGACTGGAGTACAAACCCCTTAGGAACCCTAGATACTTGGCCACAAAGTCTTAGAACCACTCTTAGTATCGTATTAAATTCCAAATTCCCTATGTTTCTTTGGTGGGGACCAGAACTTATTAGTTTCTACAATGATGCTTATCGTCCTAGTTTAGGAAACGAGGGTAAACATCCGCACATACTTGGTGAACGAGCAGATGTAGCCTGGGCAGAAATTTGGCATATAATCAGTCCACTACTGCAACAAGTAAAGGAAGGAAGAGGTGCAACTTGGAATGAAAATCAGCTGATTCCTTTTTTTCGAAATAACAGAATCGAAGATATTTACTGGACCTACAGTTACAGCCCCGTTTATGATGAGGCAGAAGAAATTGCTGGTATATTAACTATTTGTACCGAAACAACTGATCAAGTGATCGCCTTTGACCAATTGCGAGCAAGCGAAGAACGTTTTAAAGCCATGGCAGACAACATTCCTAACTTGGCTTGGATGGCAAATCCAGACGGATCTGTATATTGGTATAATAAAAAATGGTATGAATATACAGGAACCAACTTGGAACAAATGCAAGGTTGGGGCTGGAAAGAAATTTATAAAGAAGAAACTTTACCAGATGTTATAAGTCAATGGCAAAATTCGTTAGAAAAAGGTAAACCCTTTGAAATGATTAGCGAGCTTAAAGGTACCGATGGAAAATTTAGACAATTCCTTACCCGAGCTTTACCAGTGCGTAATGAAGAGGGTAACATCGTCAACTGGTTTGGAACTAATACCGATATTACAGAGCAGAAAGCAGTTAAGGCAGCCTTAAAAGACAATCAAAATCAATTGGATTTTGCGCTAGATGCAGCTCGATTAGGAACTTTCGAATTTAATCCTTTCAATAATAACCTGGCCGTTAACGAACGACTTCGTCAATGGTTTGGATTGCCACTTAAAGCAAACTACGAATTAGATGAAGCAACCAATGCCATTATTGATAGTGACAGACCTAAGGTTATTGCTGCGATAGAAAAAGCATTTGATTATCAATCTGGTGGTGACTATAATATTGCATACAACATAATAAACCCAACTACCGGAGAAGAAATCACTTTACATGCCAAAGGAAGAGCATGGTTTAATGATGAAAAAATAGCATACCGTTTTAACGGAACCGTCGAAGATATTACTGAACAAACAGTTGCTAGAAAGCTCCTTGAAGAAAGTGAAAGCAACCTTAGACTAATGATTGTGCAGGCGCCAATAGCAATTGCCATCATGCGTGGTCCTGACTATGTTGTAGAGATTGCAAATAAAAACGCTCTAGAATTGTGGGGGAAAACAGAAGATGAAATCATGAACAAGTCGATTCTTCAAGTTATGCCCGAACTGCTATCGCAAGGAATTAAAGATTTATTAGATACTGTTGTACGCACAGGCGAACGCTTTGCGACTACTGAATTACCACTGAATTTTATTCGATTTGGAAAACCTGAGATTGTATATATCAATTTCTCATACGAGCCCTTGCTAGATATCAACGGAAATACAAACGGTATCATGGCTATTGGGTACGATGTTACCGAACAATTTTTGGCCCGTCAAAAGATAGAGAAAAGTGAAGAAAATCTTCGTAGTCTTGTCGAAAGTGCCCCTTTTCCTATTGGAGTTTATGAAGGCCGCGAAATGAGAGTTACTCTTGCGAACCAATCTATTATTGAAACTTGGGGCAAAGGATTTGATATAATTGGAAAATTATATAAAGATGTACTACCTGAGCTTGCAAACACAGGAATCTACCAGCAACTAGATGATGTTTTCATGACCGGTATTGCGCATCATGCCAAGAACCAAAGAGTAGACCTTGAAAAAGATGGTATTTTGAAAGCACACTACTTCAACTATAGTTTTACTCCCGTTCGAAATCCAAACGGCCAGATTTATGGTGTAATGAATACCGCCGCAGAAGTAACAGAACTGCACGAAGCCAAACAAAAAGGAGAAGAAATCGAAAAACGATTTAGAGATGCTGTACAGCAAGCTCCTACTGCAATGGTTATTTTTAAAGGGAAGGATAATATTGTCGAAATGGCCAATACTTCTTATCTTGAACTAGTAGATCAAAAAGCAGAGGATTTTATTGGAAAGCCATTGTTTGATTCCCTCCCAGATGCGGAAGAAACCGTTGGTGCAATTACAAAAGATATTTATAAAACAGGAGAACCATTTTATGGCTATGAATTCCCAGTAACACTTACACGTTTCGGAAAAAAAGAGGTGAGCTATTTCAATTTTGTATACCATCCTCTGATTGAAAACAATGTAGTTACAGGGATTATTACCGTTGCAACAGAAGTAACCGCCACTGTAGTCGCCAAAAAAGAGATGCAGGATAACGAACAAAAACTTAATGTTATTATCGAGGCTAGTGAACTTGGAGTATGGGAATTAGACGTGCTTACAAATGAAACCATAATATCGCCTAGAGCCTTAGAAATTTTAGGCTTTAAAGGAAAAACATATGTTGATCGCGAAGAATTATTAAAATACATGCACCCTGAAGATCGAGCAAAGCGTGAAGCCGCATTTGTAACGGCATTTAAAACAGGTATTCTTCAATATGAAGTAAGATCGATAATTAATAATAAAATATATTGGCTTGAAGCCAAAGGAAGAGTTTTCTATGATGAGAATGCTACTCCTGTGCGTATGCTAGGAACACTACGCGATATCACAGAGGAGCGTGATTTTCAAAATCAATTACTAGAAAGAGAACAGAAGTTTAGACTCTTGGCTGATTCTATGCCACAGTTTATTTGGACAGCAGATCCTGAAGGTAATCTAAACTACTTCAATCAATCGGTTTATGATTTTTCAGGACATAGTGTAGACGATTTATTTACAAAAGGTTGGTTAGACATCGTACATTTAGATGATCGAGAAGAGAACGTACGCAAGTGGTTAGACTCTATCAACAATCAAAAAGACTTTTTAATTGAACACCGCTTCCGCAAAAGTGATGGTACTTATCGTTGGCAATTAAGTAGAGCAATCCCGCAACGAGATGCAGATGGAAAGATTACCATGTGGGTAGGAACAAGTACGGATATTCAAGATCAAAAAATGTTTACCAATGAATTGGAAAAACAAGTTTTGCAACGTACCAAAGAACTTAATTTGAAGAATGACGCATTAGAGAAAATGAACAAAGAGTTGCAATCTTTCGCGTATATTTCTAGTCATGATCTACAAGAACCATTGCGCAAAATTCAAATTTTTGCAACCTTGATCAATGAAAGAGAAGCCCATAATTTGTCTGAAAACGGAAAAGACAAATTTAGAAGGATGCAAAATGCAGCCAACAGGATGCAGAATCTAATTCAGGATCTTTTGGCCTATTCTAGAACGAGCATTCAAGAAATAAAATTCGAAAAAACAAAACTTTCTATTATTATTGATGAGGTAAAAGAAGATTTGAACGAAGAACTTTTACAAAAAGAAGCCATCATAACCGTTGATAATGATATTGACTTTACCGTTATTCACTTTCAGTTTAGGCAACTACTTTTTAATTTGATTAGCAATGCAATCAAATTTACACGAGAAAATGTTGCTCCACAAATTGCTATTCATTGCGAAGTGATTTCAGGAGAAACAATCTCTTATCCTGAACTTAATAAACAGACTAAATACTGTCATATTCAAGTAAAAGATAACGGAATAGGTTTTGAGGAAGAATACAACGAAAAGATATTTGAAGTCTTTCAGCGTCTTCACGGAAAAGAAAAGTTTCACGGTACCGGAATCGGGCTTGCCATTGTAAAGAAGATTGTCGAAAATCACAACGGACAAATTACAGCACACGGACTTCCAAACCAAGGAGCCACCTTTGATATTTATTTACCTATTAAAAAATAAAAATAACCGTCGCAGATGCAATTGTCTCTGCGACGGTTTCTTATAAAGTTTATTACCCAAATTACAGCATTTAGACCAAAATAATAAAGAGCGAAAACAAAAAGGCACGCTATTTGAATACGCCAATCACAATCGCATTTGACCTTTATTTATATTTATGGCATTTGCTAAAATCATCACCCATGCAAAAAACTACCTTACTCATTTTACTTTCTATCATTTTAACTAGTTGTGGAGTTCGCACAACACGCAACTTACTGACCTCTGGAAACTATGATCAAGCGATAGAGAATGCTATCTCGAACCTGCGTTCCAACAAAGACAAAAAAGGAAAACAAGATTATGTTTATTTACTCGAAGAAGCTTTTGCAAAAGCGAAATCAAGAGATCTAAACAGTATCAACCTGATGAAAAAAGAAGGCAATGTTGCTAACCTTGAGCGCATATACAACACCTATCTAGCATTGGATAATCGTCAGCAAGCCATCACTCCTATTCTACCTTTGAAAATATTGAAACTCGGTCGAAATGCTATTTTCCCATTCGATAATTATAATACTGAATTGATCGAAAGCAAAAACGCCTTAACGACGTACTTATATATTTCGAGTAAAAATTTGATGAATTCAAAAAATAAAATGGACTATCGCAAAGCCTATGATGATTTTGACTACATCAATCAATTGAGTCCAAATTACAAAGATGTCCTTCGATTACGAGAGGAAGCGCAGTTCAAAGGAACCGATTTTGTATTGGTTTACACTCGCAATGAAACCAATATGATTATTCCTGCTCGCTTGCAAAATGAATTATTAGATTTTAATACCTATGGATTAAATGATAAATGGACCGTATATCACAGTAAAAAAACAATTGGTACTAATTATGATTATGAAATGGCTATCAACTTTAGAGACATTCAAATTTCGCCAGAACAAATCAAAGAGCGTGAGTTTATAAAAGAACGTCAAATAAAAGATGGACAGCGAAAACTTCTAGATGCAAAAGGAAAAGTAGTGATTGATGATAAAGGGAAAGAAGTTTGGGTCGATAATATAGTAAAAGCCACCGTACGAATTTTTGAGGTTCGCCAGTTTAAAAGCAGTGCAATTGCAGCTAAAGTGGACTTTTATGATACTCGAAATAAACAATTATTACAAAGCTTCCCGATCAGTAGCCAATATATTTTCGAAAATATTTATTCAAATTATAAAGGAGACCGTCGTGCTGCCGACGATAATTACCTTACTTATTTTAATAATCGAGTAGTCCCTTTTCCAGACAGTCAACAAATGATATATGATACTGGAGAGGATTTAAAACAAAAAATAAAAGCTATTATTACTCAAAATCGTTTCAATTAGAAACCAATTGAATAGCATTACAGTACCATTAAGAACGTTGATTCTACAATCTTCAATCCTTAATGGTATTTTTTTTATACAGAATAAATAAAATCCACGCTTTTAAATCTGTTTTTGTTGAACAAAATTCTAAAAAAAGAACATAATTTCAATAAACAACAATTCTTTAAAAAATTGTTATATAACAGTAAACCATACCCTTCATTTTCAAAAATTAATGTACTTTTGTGCTATGAATAACACACGTGTACATATTATCTCCAATTCACGGATGGAACAACCCGCAACCTCACCCGAGGTAAGAATACTATTGGTTTAGTATTCATTATGTTTGGTTTAAACAATAATTATTCATTTCTCATTTTTTTTGCTTTGGTATTGCAACTGTTATCTAGTAGTGGATTAACAAATCCTAAAAACCATATTTACAAGTTACTTTCAAATTCCTACCCATGGATCTTGACTGCTATTGTATGCAATTGTATTGTACCCAATCATTTAAAATTTGTTTCACAACGCAATAAATCAACTCTTAAATGAATATTGATATCGTAATAGCTCGAGAAGAGCATTTCAAATACGCACAAGAAATTTGTGATACCATAGAGACTTCTGCCAAGTTGAGAGGTACAGGAATTGCTAAACGAACTCCTGAATACATTCACAAAAAAATGACCACTCAAGATGCTGTCATCGCTTTGGCAGACGGTAAATTTGCTGGGTTTTGCTATATCGAAGTGTGGGAACACGGAAAATTTGTAGCGCATTCGGGGTTGATTGTGCATCCTGACTTCCGGAATCTAGGTTTGGCTAAGAAAATCAAATCGTTTGTATTTGATTATTCACAAAAGAAATACCCAGAAGCTAAGGTTTTCGGTATCACAACTGGATTAGCAGTAATGAAAATCAATTCGGATTTGGGGTACAAACCTGTTCCGTTTTCAGAGTTGACGACTGATCCAAGTTTTTGGAAAGGATGCCAAACCTGTACTAATTACGAGATTTTGAAAAGCAAAGAAAACAAACTTTGTTTGTGTACCGGAATGCTTTTCGACCCGAAAGAAAAACCGAAAGATCCGCCCAAACATCCTTTTAATGTCAAGGTATTAAACCGATTAAAAGCCATAAAGCAAGCCATTCTTTTGACTATCACAGAAAAAAAATAAAAAACAAGCATCATTTGTTAATAATGATGAACAACAATAAAGCAACATTCAATAATAATCAACTAGGTACCAAACGGACCTGGCCAAAAGTAAAAAATGATGAAAAAAGTAGTACTAGCATACAGTGGAGGTCTTGATACCTCATATTGCCTTAAATATTTAAAAAACGAAAAAGGATTCGAAGTACACACAGTATTAATCAACACAGGTGGATTTGATGACCAAGAACTTAACGATATTGAAGAGCGTGCATATGAGTTAGGTAGTGCCAAACACGCCAACCTTACTATTGTAGACAAATACTACGATCAAGCCATCAAATTTTTGATTTATGGTAATGTCTTAAAAAACAACACTTACCCACTTTCTGTAAGTGCCGAAAGAGTTTTTCAAGCGATTGAAGCGATCAAATACGCAAAATCAATTGGAGCAACTGCTATCGCACATGGTAGTACAGGTGCAGGTAATGACCAAATTCGTTTTGATCTTATTTTCCACACCATCGCTCCAGAGATCGAAATCATCACTCCTATTCGTGACTTGAAATTATCAAGACAAGAAGAAGTTGATTATTTAGCTCAAAACGGCGTACACTACTCTTGGGAAAAAGCACAATACTCCATCAACAAAGGTCTTTGGGGAACATCTGTTGGAGGAAAAGAAACTTTGACTTCGCACAAATCGTTACCTAATGAAGCTTACCCTTCGCAATTGGTAAAAGAAGGAGAAGAAAAAGTAACTCTTGAGTTCAAAGAAGGAGAATTAATTGCTGTAAATGGCAAAAAAGACAAACCTTCAAACAACATTGTAACTTTAGAAAAATTGGGTAATGCGTATGCAATTGGTAGAGATACGCACGTTGGAGATACCATTATCGGAATCAAAGGAAGAGTTGGTTTTGAAGCTGCTGCTCCCTTAATCATCATCAAAGGACACCATTTGCTAGAGAAACACACGCTAGGAAAATGGCAACAATACTGGAAAGAGCAACTAGGAAATTGGTACGGAATGCTTTTCCACGAAGGGCAATTTCTAGATCCAGTAATGCGTAACATCGAGGCTTTCCTTGAAGACACGCAAAAAAATGTAAACGGAAAAGTATTTGTAACTTTGAGACCATACCATTTTGTGTTGGACGGAATCGAGTCTGACAATGACTTGATGACAAACAGTTTTGGTCAATATGGCGAAATGAACAACGCTTGGACGTCTGACGATGCCAAAGGGTTTATCAAAATTTTGGGTAACGCTCAAAACATATTTTCGGCAGTAAACAACGAAACTTACGAATAAATAAAAGTTTTTCTAAGGAGCAGAAACATTTTGCTTTTCAGGAAATTCCGTCCCGCTATTCGTTACAATCTTTTTGGGCTGAACCCCAGCCCAAAAAGGATTTTTACTGCTATCGGGGCTACAGAGAAACGTTTTGATTTTTCAGGATATTTTTCACACTATAAAGTTGAAGTGATGTAAAAGGCTTTAACTCTATTTTAAACCAGTAAGTAATTATGAAAATTTCAACTAAATGAAACTTAAGTTCTTACTGGTAAAACAATAAAAATGTTTAAAAACAAAGAGTTATGATTTCAATCGGAATAATTGGAGGTTCAGGATATACAGCAGGAGAATTAATTAGAATTCTGATGTTTCACCCTAATGCAAAACTAGATTTTGTCTACAGCACCACAAACGCTGGAAAACCATTAACTACTGCGCACCAAGATTTGATGGGCGATATCGAAATGAATTTCACCGATACGGTTAATCCAAATGTAGACGTGCTTTTCTTGTGTTTAGGACACGGAAAATCAATTTCGTTTCTAGAAGGCAACAAATTCTCTGACGCAACCAAAATCATCGATTTAGGAAACGACTTCCGTTTGACCAAAGACAATCAATTCGACGGAAAATCTTTTGTATACGGTTTACCCGAATTGAACAAAGCAGACATAAAAACCGCTAGTTATATTGCTAATCCAGGTTGTTTTGCAACCGCTATTCAATTGGCATTATTGCCACTAGCAGCTGACGGATTGTTGAGCGAAGATGTGCACATCAACGCAACTACGGGTAGTACAGGTGCAGGTGTAAGTTTATCAGCAACCTCACATTTTAGTTGGAGAAACAACAACTTCTCACACTACAAAGCATTCGAACACCAACATTTGGGCGAAATAAATCAAAGTATCAATCAATTACAAGCGTCTTATTCAGATGAATTGATTTTTGTACCTAATAGAGGTGATTTCCCAAGAGGAATCTTCGCCACTTTGTACACAAAATCAGAAGAAACTTTGGACGATTTGGTTGCCAAATACACAGCCTTCTATAAAGACCAACCGTTTGTAACAATTACTACCGAAAACATCAACATGAAGCAAGTAGTACAAACCAACAAATGCATCATTAGTTTATTAAAAAAAGGAAACCGGATTTTAATCACTTCGGTGATTGACAATTTACTCAAAGGCGCCTCTGGTCAAGCCGTTCAAAACATGAATTTAATGTTTGGATTGGATGAAACTACAGGATTGCATTTGAAACCGAGTGGATTTTAAATCCCCCTAGCCCCCGAAGGGGGAACTGAGCAAAATTATCGACAAAGCAGAATTTAAATAAATATTACTTTTTACAATTAATTACTGATTTAAAAGCAACACCCCCCGTTGTCATTTATACCCCCTCCTTCGGAGGGGGCTAGGGGGAGGAAAAAAATGAACTTATTTGACGTTTACCCATTATACCCTATCACTCCTGTAAAAGCATTAGATTGCACCATTACAGACGACAAAGGAATCGAATATTTAGATTTATACTCTGGTCACGGAGTAATTTCTATTGGACATACGCAACCGTATTATGTTGCAAAAGTAAAAGCACAATTGGATAATTTGAGTTTTTACTCCAATGCGATTCAAAATCCATTGCAAGTGGAATTGGCGGACAAGCTTGGAAAACTTTCCGGTTATACCGATTACAGCTTGTTTTTGTGCTCTTCTGGAGCAGAAGCGAATGAGAATGCTTTGAAAATGGCTTCTTTTCACACCAATAAAGCAAGAGTTATATCTTTTAACAACGCTTTTCACGGACGTACATCGGCAGCTGTTGCTACAACAGATAATCCGAAAATTGTTGCACCGATTAATGCGCAACAAGTAGTTACTTTTTTACCCCTCAATGAAATTGATTTGGTAGAAGCCGAATTGAAAAAAGGAGATGTTGCTTGTGTAATCATCGAGCCTATTCAAGGTGTTGGTGGTTTAGACCAAGGAACAACGGAATTTTTTCAGGCTTTAGAAAAAGTTTGTAAAGCGCATGACGTAGTTCTAATCATGGACGAAGTACAATCCGGATTTGGAAGAAGCGGAAAATTCTTTGCACACCAATTTCACGGCATCACACCAGATATTATTTGCATGGCAAAAGGTATGGGGAATGGTTTCCCGATTGGCGGAATTTTAATTGCTCCTCATTTCAAAGCAAGCTACGGATTGCTAGGAACTACTTTTGGTGGTAGTCATTTGGCCTGTGCTGCAAGTATTGCTGTGCTAGAAGTGATGGAAAAAGAAAACTTGATGGCAAACGCTACCAAAGTTGAAGCCTACTTTTTGGAAGCGATCAAGGCAGTTCCGGAAATCATCAAAGTAAAAGGTAGAGGACTAATGCTTGGAGTTGAATTTGATTTCGATGTAAGTGCCTTGAGAAAGAAAATGATTATTGAAAAACACATTTTTACCGGAGGAGCAAACAATAAAAACTTATTGAGAATCTTGCCTCCTTTGACAATTACGACTGATGCTATTGATACATTCATTATAGCATTGCAGGAATCGTTGGCGGAATTGAAAGGGTGAAAATTAACGATTGAAGAATAACGATTTTAGATATGGAACTGATATTTTTTCATCTACTTCTAAAATCGTTAATCATAAATTAAAAAGAATTCCATTATGTTTTGCGTGAGGGATAGCAGCGAAAATCCTTTTTTATTGATTGTAGCGTTAGCGGAAATGAATAAAAAAGATTGTAGCGAATAGCCCGACCCGATAGGGACACGCCCATACAATTATTTTGCAAAACGATAAAGTAAGTAATATAACAGTGCACCCTTTTAATGAATTTAGAAAACACCTATAAACCATGGCTCAAATCAATTAAGCAAAAAATAAAATTTGCTCAATTGACGGTTGCGGTTAAGGTAAACTCTCAGCTCATGGAATTGTATTGGGATTTGGCGAAAGACATTGTCAGCAAGCAAAAAGAAGCAAACTGGGGAGATTCAGTTTTAGAACAATTATCGATAGATTTAAAGTTGAGTTTTCCTGATATTAGTGGTTTTTCGAGACGAAATTTATATGCTATTCGCCAATGGTACTTATTTTATGAGTCTATCGATTCAATTGTGCCACAGGCTGTGGCACAAATTCCTTGGGGACATAATAGGTTAATTATTTCGAAAATAAAAAATACTGATGAAGCTATTTTTTATGCAAATGCAACTGTACAAAACGGTTGGAGCAGAGAACAACTCGAAATTCAAATAAAAAACAACTTTTTTCTATCAAAAGGAAAAGCAGTAACTAATTTCAAGAATACTTTACCAGAGTTCGAGTCTCAATTAGCAATTGAAACTTTGAAAAACCCTTATAACTTTGATTTTTTAGGATTAGAAAATGACGCATTAGAAAGAGAGATTGAATCTGCAATGATGCAGCATATCACAAGCTTTTTATTGGAGCTTGGTAAAGGTTTTGCTTTTGTGGGTAGACAATATGCAATTCAAGTTGGAGAAAATAATTACGCAATTGATTTGCTTTTTTATCATTTAGAATTGCGTTGTTACATTGTTTTAGAGTTAAAATCAGGAAAATTTAAACCTGAATATGCAGGTAAACTAAATTTTTATTTATCTGCAATTGATAGTCAATTAAAACATCCACAAGACAATCCGTCTATTGGATTGATTCTTTGCAAACATAAAGATAAAATTGAAGCGGAGTACTCAATTCGTGATATTCAAAAACCAATCGGAATAAGCGAATATCAACTAACACAGGCATTGCCTAAAAATTATCAAAGCAAATTGCCAACAGTTGAACAAATAGAATTAGAATTGAATGATTTATAAAATTATTTTATAAATTGTAAAAAATAAAACACAATGAACAAAATACTTCCAATCGAAAAAAGAAATGCTGTTTTAACTACAATGGCGGCTTTATTAGAGCCAGAAAGAGAAAACCTAAAAGCGATTAACCAGCAAGATTTAGCCAACTACAACGGTGAAGATTTGGCTATGGAGAAACGTTTATTGGTTGATGATGCCAAAGTGGACGGCATGATCCTTTCAATGCAACAATTGGCTAGTCAGGAAGACCCTGTTGGACAAGTTCGGTTCACGTTTACACACGAGAACGGAATGAAAATCAGCAATAAAACTGCCGCTTTTGGAACTATTTTAATCATATACGAATCGCGCCCAGACGTCACTGTCGAAGCGGGAGGAATCGCTTTTAAGTCGGGAAACAAAATCTTGTTGAAAGGCGGAAAAGAATCATTGCTTTCGAACCAAAAAATTGTGAGCCTTTGGCACCAAGCATTAGAGAGTAATGGCGTTGCTACAGAATGGGTTGAATACCTAAATTATGATAGAGCACAAACGCAAGCATTCCTAGAAAAACCAACGCAAAAAGTCGATTTAATCGTTCCTCGTGGTGGCGAAAAACTAATTGAATTCACCAAAAAGTTCGCTACTTGCCCAGTAATTGTAAGCGGTCGTGGAAATAACTTTGTTTATGTGAATCAATCTGCCGACTTGAAAAAAGCGATGGACATCATCATTAACGGAAAAACAACCAATATTGGAGTTTGCAATGCTCTTGACAAGGTTGTAATAGATACTAAAGTTCCGAATTGGGAAAGTTTTGCAAAAGAATTGGTGACCGAATTGCAAAAATTCAATGTAGAAGTTTTGGGAGATAGCGCCTTTGCAAAAGCGACTCAGGTTCCAGAAATCGAAAATGAAGCAATTTGGTACGAAGAGTTTTTGAATTATAAAATTGTAATTGGGGTCGTAAATTCTGATGAAGAAGCGATTGCTAAAATTAATAAATATTGTGGCGGTCACTCTGCTTCGATCATTACAGAGGTTGCAGATGATGCGCAAGTATTCATGGAGAATGTAGACGCAGCATCTGTATATCACAATGCTTCGACTCGTTTTACCGATGGTGGACAATTTGGTTTAGGTGGCGAATTGGCCATCAGTACCGACAAATTACACCAACGTGGACCAATTGGTTTACAGCATTTGGTAACCAACAAATGGTACGTTTACGGGGATGGACAAATAAGATAGACATTCAAGCATTTGGCTATTGGCTTTTAGCTTTTAGCTGTATTGGATTGAAATTAAAGTACAAGTCATAATGCCAATAGCTAAAAGCTAAAGGCTAAAAGCATAAAATGAAAAAAAGAATTTTACTAAAAATAGGAAGCAACACACTCACCAGAGAAACCAATCATATTTCGAGAGGAAAGATTGAAGATATTGGTGTCCAAATTGCTGCGTTAAAAGAGGAATACGAATTTATAATTGTGAGTTCGGGTGCGATTGCAGCGGCCAAGCAATTTGTAAAATTGGACAATAACGATCAAGAAGTTTTTGTGAAGCAAGCGCTTGCTTCGATCGGGCAGCCTCATTTGATGCGGATATACCATGAAAATTTTAGCGACTTGGGTTTACACACATCGCAATGCCTACTCTCCTATTCTGATTTCGAAAAAGAAAATACCAAAGTCAATATTGTCAATACAATAAATGTGTTGGTTAAAAATAATTATATTCCGATCATCAATGAAAATGATACGGTAGCTACGGACGAAATTAAATTTGGTGACAACGATAAATTAGCAGCATTAACGGCTGTATTGCTGAATGTTGACATTTTAATTATCGCTACCAATACCAACGGAATCTATACCAAAGCTACTTTTCAGGATAAAAATCCAGAAACGATTTCGATTGTAACAGATTTGAATTTAATGCAACAAGAAGTAGGCGACTCAAAATCATCACATGGAACTGGTGGTATGCAGTCTAAGATTGAAGCTGCCGCAATAGCCAAAGCTGCCAATATTGAAACTTGGATTGTGAATGGGTTAAATGACAACTTTATTTTGAATGCTATAAATAATACAATACCTTTTACTAAGATTGTGTAGAGTTGGGACTTGGATGAAACGGATTCGCTTGCGCGAAGCCGAGGATCAAAACGATTTTTTTTAATTCTATTGTGACTATTTTTGATTAGCTAAAGCTAATTTGAATTAAAAAGGATTTATTATATTGTGTCTCAATAGACTTATAGATGCTTTTAATTGTTTTTTCAACGCTTATGATTTAGAAAGTATGCCTTTACTACACGAAGAACTTACAAATGTTATCATCAAGACCTTTTATGAAGTCTACAATGAGTTGGGATATGGTTTTTTGGAAAAAGTATATCAAAACGCTTTATGTATAGAATTAAGAAATAAAAATTTAGTAGTAGAACCTGAAAAAAGAATAGCGGTCTATTATAAAGAACAGCAAGTCGGTGATTACGTAGTTGACCTAATAGTTGAGAACAAAGTATTATTGGAATTAAAAGCAGTTGATCACATAAATGAACAATATGAAAATCAAATACTCAATTATCTTCGGGCAACAGATTGTGAATTAGGATTACTAATGAATTTTGGTCCAAAACCAGAGTTTAAAAGAAAAGTATTCGAAAACAATAGAAAGCGAAGAAAATAAAGAAGAAGAAGCTAAATCACATGCAACTTAAATCAGTACAAATCAAAATTAGCTTTAGCTAATCTGTGCTAATCAAAATGAAGAATATCAGATTTTATCCGCGTTTTCGCGATAGCGAATCAGTATAATCCGCGTCCATAAAAATGCAACAATAATAAATCAGTACAAATCAAAATTAGCTTTAGCTAATCTGTGCTAATCAAAAAGAAAAAAATCAGATTTTATCCGCGTTTTCGCGATAGCGAATCAGTACAATCCGCGTCCATAAAAACACAACAATAGTAAATCAGTACAATTCAAATACATAAAAAATGAATTACATCTCAGTACAAAACATCAACAACCTATCAGACTGGGTTAAAGATGCCTTGAAAATCAAAAAAAATCCCTTAAAGAATAAGAAACTAGGAAAACATAAAACCCTCGGAATGTTGTTTTTTAATCCAAGTCTACGTACGCGTTTAAGCACGCAAAAAGCAGCCTTGAATTTAGGAATGAATGTCATGGTCATGAACTTCACCAATGAGGGATGGACGTTGGAGTTTGAAGATGGAGCCATTATGAACAAAGGGGCATCTGAACATATCAAAGAAGCAGCAGAAGTTGTTTCACAATACTGCGATATTGTTGCCATCAGAGCTTTTGCCGGTTTGGTAGACAAAGAAAAAGACAACGCCGAAACCGTTTTGGCAGGTTTCTTAAAATATGCAACTGTGCCAATCGTGAACATGGAAGGTTGTACAGGTCACCCACTACAATCCCTTGCAGATGCAATCACAATGGAAGAGCACAAAACCGCACACAGACCAAAAGTAGTACTGTCATGGGCACCTCACCCAAGAGCATTGCCACAAGCGGTAGCCAACTCTTTTGTAGAAATGATGCAGTTGCAAGATGCTGATTTTGTAATTACCCATCCCGAAGGATATGAACTAAATCCTGAAATCACAAAGGATTCAAAAATAGAATACGATCAAGACAAAGCATTTGAGAATGCCGATTTTATCTATACCAAAAACTGGAGTAATTACAACGACTACGGTAAAATAACCAATTCTGACCCAAATTGGACGGTCAATGCAGCAAAAATGGCTTTGACAAACAATGCTAAATTCATGCACTGCTTACCTGTGCGTCGTAACGTTGTTGTAGCTGACGAAGTCTTGGATAGCGAAAACTCCATTGTAATCGAACAAGCAAATAATAGAACCTATGCGGCACAATTGGTGCTTCAAAAAATATTGAAAAATGAGCAATAAAAAAATAGTAACCCTTGTGAAAATTGGCGGAAACATCATTGATGATGCCAACGAATTACAACAGTTTCTGAGCGATTTTTCTAAAATTGAAGGGCATAAAGTATTAGTTCACGGTGGCGGAAAATCAGCTACCAAAATGGCCAAAAGCATTGGACTTGTTCCGCAAATGATTGACGGACGTCGCATTACAGATGCTGCTATGCTTGAGGTAGTTGTCATGATTTATGCAGGACAAATCAACAAAGAAGTAGTTGCTCAATTGCAAGCAAACAATACCAATGCCATCGGATTTTCTGGCGCAGATGGAAATTTAATTCAGTCTGAAAAAAGAAATCATCCCACGATTGATTACGGATTTGTAGGCGATGTCAAAAAGGTAAACACGACACTTTTACAAACGCTAATCGAAGCCGGAATCACGCCTGTTTTTTGCGCAATCACCCACGACAAAAAAGGTCAACTGCTCAATACCAATGCTGATACTATTGCAAGCGAATTGGCAATTGCTTTATCTGAGGTTTATGAGGTGACGTTAAATTATTGCTTCGAAAAACCGGGTGTTTTATTCGATTCAGAAGATGATAGTTCTGTGATTGCGAATATGAATGCCGAATTGTATTCAAAATTAAAAGACGAAAAAGCGATTCATTCGGGAATGATTCCTAAATTAGACAACTGTTTTAATAGTTTGAACAAAGGAGTACAAAAAATCCGAATCGGACACCACAAAATGTTGAAAAATACAGAAACTATATGTACAACGATACAATTATAAAATTAAACACCTAATAATCACTTTGACTTTCAAAAGTATATGTGAAATCTACTGAAAACTGTGTTTAAAAACCGATATAAATGAAAAATATAGAAATCCTTACGCAAGAAGCAATTTCACTTTTAGAGGCTTTAATTGAGACTCCCTCCTTTTCTAGCGAAGAAGACCAGACTGCACTTCTAATAGAAAATTGGTTCAATCAAAATGATATTCCTTTTAAAAGAGAGAATAATAATGTTTGGGCATTCAACAAACATTTTGAAGAAACCAAACCTACCCTCCTTTTAAATTCACATCACGATACCGTAAGACCCAATCAAGCCTATACTAACGACCCGTTTAATGCCTTTGTGAAAGACGGAAAATTATACGGATTAGGAAGTAATGATGCCGGTGGATGCTTAGTTTCTTTATTATCTACTTTTGTCCATTTTTACGAAAAAGAAAACTTGCCCTACAACTTAGTTATGGTCGCATCTGCAGAAGAAGAAAGCAGTGGTAAAAATGGATTGAACAGCGTTTTAAAACATTTACCTGAGCTATCCTGCGCCATTGTGGGTGAACCGACTTTGATGCAGTTGGCTATTGCCGAAAAAGGTTTATTGGTACTCGACGTCAAAGTCAAAGGAACACCAAGTCATGCCGCACACCAAAATGATGATAGCGCAATTTATAAAACACTGCCTATTATCGAATGGTTTAAAACCTATGCTTTCGATAAAATCTCAGAGCAATTGGGCCCTGTAAAAATGACGGTAACTCAAATCAATGCCGGAAAACAACATAACGTGGTTCCATCTGACTGTGATTTGGTGGTAGATATCCGTGTGAACGACTGCTATAACAATACCGAAATTCTAGAAACCGTTCGTGCACATGTAAACGCAGAGGTCAACCCGCGCTCCATGCACCTAAACGCCTCGTCAATACCCGAAGCTCACGGTTTGGTACAAGCCGGAATCGCATTGGGCCGCACTACTTATGGTTCTCCTACCCTCTCAGATCAGTCAGTTTTGAGCTGTCAATCATTGAAACTAGGACCTGGAGACACCCTACGTTCCCACTCTGCAGATGAATTTATTTATCTAAACGAAATCGAAGAAGGAATCGACTTGTACATCAAAATATTGGGGGATTTCTTGAAACAGTAAAATGATGGGGAGCTATTTCCCGCTATCAGCTATATCTTTTTATCCCGAAAAAAAAAATCGGGATAAAAAGGATGCCGCTTCTATCGGGGCTAGGAATTTTGGGTAAAGCAGTATATTTATAGTTAATCGATAGAAATAAAATGAATCTAAACCAAATTACAATACCAGTTTTAGATGTTGAGAAATCAATTGAGTTCTACCAAAAATTAGGCTTAAAATTGATCGTACATTCCACATCACATTACGCACGATTTGTATGCCCTGAAGGCGAAGCAACGTTTTCACTACATCAATCGGATGATAAAAATCAAGGTAGTGGAATTTGGATTTATTTCGAAATAGAAAATTTAGACCAAAAGGTTGACGACCTAATTAAACAAGGATTTATTTTTGAAGAATTACCAAATGATAAACCTTGGTTGTGGAGAGAAGCTAGATTAAAAGATTTAGATGACAATCAGTTACTATTGTATTACGCAGGAGAAAATCGAGTTAATCCGCCTTGGAAAATTAAATAAAAAATAAAAACTTTGCGAATCTCTGAGACAACTCTGAGTATCTTTGCGAAACAAAAAACACAAACATGAAACTTTGGGAAAAAGGAATACCTACTGACAAGCAAATAGAACACTTTACTGTTGGAAACGACCGTGAATTGGATTTAGTACTAGCAAAATACGATGCTTTGGGCTCTATTGCTCATGCAAAAATGCTAGGTCAAATAGGACTATTGACAGCAACTGAAACCGATTCTTTAGTCGAAGCACTAAACGAAATCATTGTCGATGCTGAAGCTGGAAATTTCGAAATCGAAGATAGTTTTGAGGACGTACACTCCAAAATTGAATACCTTTTAACGGTAAAACTAGGAGATGCAGGTAAAAAAATCCATACCGCACGTTCTCGTAACGACCAAGTAATGGTCGATGTGAACTTGTACCTAAAAGATGTTGTGATCGAAATGAAAGAACAAGTCAAAACAACTTTTGACTTACTTATGGAAATGGCAGATAAGTACCAAAATGTATTGTTACCAGGATATACGCATTTGCAAATCGCCATGCCATCGTCCTTCGGAATGTGGTTTTCGGCTTATGCAGAAAGCTTTATTGATGACATTACTTTGTTGAATGCCGCTTTGAAAGTTGTGGACCAAAACCCATTAGGTTCTGCAGCAGGTTACGGAAGCTCCTTCCCGATCAACAGAACCTTCACTACAAAAGAACTAGGTTTTGAAACCCTAAAATACAATTCGGTTGCCGCACAAATGAGTCGTGGTAAATCGGAAAAAATTGTGGCTTTTGCGATGAGTAGTGTTGCAGCAACTTTGGCAAAATTTTCTATGGACGTTTGCTTGTATATGAGTCAGAATTTTGATTTCATCGGCTTACCTGCACATTTGACCACAGGTTCTAGCATTATGCCACACAAGAAAAACCCAGATGTTTTTGAATTGATTCGCGGAAAATGTAACAAGATTCAAGCTTTACCATACGAAATCACTTTGATCACCAACAACCTTCCAAGTGGTTACCACAGAGATTTACAGTTATTGAAAGAAGGATTGTTTCCTGCCATTCAAAACTTAAAAGCATGTTTGGATATTGCAATTTTCTCAATCAAAGACATTACCGTAAAAGACAATATCTTAGCGGATAAAAAATACAACTACTTGTTTACAGTAGATACATTAAACGAAATGGTAGTGGCTGGAATGCCTTTTAGAGACGCTTACAAAGCTGTAGCAGAACAATTGGAAGCCGGAACTTACGAATCTCCAAAAGCAACGCAACACACACACGAAGGAAGTATCAACAACCTTTGTTTAGCAGAAATAAAAGCAAAAATGAATCGCGCTTATTAATTTAAGGTAATAGTTTCTAAATATAACGCATCGCTAATCACGATGCGTTTTTTTATACAAATTCATAAGTTCGATGTATAATATTTTATAAAAAAATCCAATTTACAAAAACGTTTCCCTTTTCAGGCTGAGCTTTTCGATGCCCTATTTTAATTAATAAATCAATGGTAATACTTTTATAATCAAATGCGATAGCTTTTGGATGTAAAAGTGTATTGAAAACTTTTGTGGAAGACAACACGACTTCTCGGTACATTTTTTCTTCCGCTCCGCAAAAACACCTTTACTGACGGAATAATATTTATTTTTTTGCTTCCTTAAAAAATAATACCACCATATTAAAATCAAATAACATTATCTTCTTGGTATAGCGCATGAGGGATAGTTCCGAAGACTCGGAAGTCATCTGTTTTTGGGCTTTTTCTGCCCCAAAAAAGAAATAGTGTCCCGAAGTTTCGGGAGCGCAGCCATAGCTTTTGAATAGGACATGCCCAAATACTTATCCTTAAAACGGCTAATTTATATAACTAATACTTACATTTGAACTTCAACCAAAACCATTATGCAAGACATAGACCAAAAAGCATCATCCTCACTCTTTGAACAAGGGTTCATCAACGAGGAACAGCTCAACGAAATTAAAAGCTATCGCGCAAGGAACATCTTTTCCTTAAATGCCGAATTAAAATTATTTCTTTATTTTTCAGTTACACTGTTCACAACGGGTATTGGCTTATTGATTTATGACTATATTGATACCATAGGCCATTCCGTTTTATTGGGACTCGTTTTAATTTTGATGTTTGTTTGCTATTATTTCAGCTTTAAAAAAGCACCAAAATTTGAAAAAACGAAGACAGAATTTGAAAGTCCGGTTATGGAATACATCGTGCTCACAGCCAATCTACTGACTTGCATTTTTATTGGTTATTTACAGGTTCAATACACTGCATTTGGTACACATTATGGTTTGGTCACTATCATTCCGACGGTAATTGGTCTATTCTCCGCCTTTTATTTCGATAACAAAAATGTTCTTAGTTTGTCAATTACGGGGCTTGCTGCCTATATTGGCTTAACCGTTACCCCACAATCTATACTTCAAAACGAAATCTATACCACTACTGCATTGAGCTTTGCCGCACTAGCTTTGGGAGCAGTACTTTTGGCTTGGAATTTTTACTGTAAAAAGGCCAATTTCAAAACTCACTTTAGTTTTATCTACCTCACTTTTGCACAGCACCTTATTGGAATTTCCTGCTTGAATAATCTCATTTATCAGGAAAATTATTTATTATTTATCCCTGTTCTTGCAGCCGTTACCTATTACTTTTACCATTTAAGTTATACTTTAAAATCTATATCACTTTTTATATTCACCCTTATCTACGGCTTTGTTGGCTTTAATATTTGCTTTTTTACTATTATAGACAAGATAGATTTAGATGAGTTCTGGGAATTCTTACTGGTACTAAGCCCACTATACACCATTGGAATGTTGTGGTTATTTGTTCAAATGATTAAGAATTTTAATACCGAAATAAAGAAATGATAGTGTACGAAACCCAATTTCTAGAAAATCAAAAGTTGATTGCTGAAGCAAAGTCCTTAGAAAATGCAGGATTTATTACGAAGGAGCAACGGAATGAAGTAGAAAGCAAACTACTTGAATTCAAACATCAAAAAAATATATTCCTCAGAATTGCTTTGTGCATTCTAGGCTCATTTGCGTATGGTTCAATTTGTGCTTTCATATCCTTGTTAGGACTAAATACAATTGAGAGGGATTTAACGGTGTTCGTTTACTTGTTCGCAGCAGTTGGCTTTGCAGGTACTGAGTTCTTTGCCAAGAAAAATATCAAAGGCCAAGGTTATGACGATACTTTTATCATAGGTGGACAACTTCTTTTGGCAGCCGCAGTGGGTGTGACAAGCGATGGTAATGAATTGCTAATTGCCATTGTAGCCTCAATTGTCGCTTGCTTAACTTATTTACGATATTTAAAAACCATTTCGATATTATTTTTTGCCATAGCAAGTACAGCTATTGTCGTTTTTGGCCTGTTTGAACTAGGGAGTATCGGTAAAACTATTTTACCTTTTGTTTTGATGATATACTCACTAACACTCTATTTTATTTGTAAAAAAGTGATTGTCAAGAATCCATTTTCTTATTATCGAAAAGGATTGGTTTGGTTGAAATACTTCAACCTTGTCTTTTTTTATATTTCCGGTAATTATTTTGTAGTTCGAGAATTATCAGTTGTTTTATTGGGGAACGAAATTGCACCCGATAGTGATATTACCATGGCGTGGTTCTTTTATGCATTTACATTTTTAGTGCCACTATTTTATATTAATACTGCTCTCAAACAACAAAACCGAGCGATGTTATGGATTGGATTGGCAACTGGTGGTTTTACGATTTTTACCATTCGAAATTATTATCATGTTCTACCATCAGCAGTAGCGTTAACAATTGGAGGTCTACTCGTTTTCGCAATAGTCTATTTCAGTATCAAAAAACTAAAAGACAAAACAACGGGTATTACTTTTCAGCCCGATCGTTTTATGAATACAAGCGACTTTATGCATACCGAAGCTCTACTCCTTACCTCACAATTTGGCCTAAAACCAGAAGTTGCACCCGAAGCTTCTCCTATGGAGTTTGGAGGAGGCGATTTTAGCGGTGGCGGTTCAGGAGGTAATTTCTAAAAACATTTTTAAAAGAAAAAGACACGAATTTGCACGAAATTAATTCGTGGGAATTTGTGAAATTTGTGTCTGAATTTTAATCTCAATCTTTAGCAAATCAACGCTAAAAATTCGTGCAATTATTATTTCACACCAGAAAATTCGTGACCATTCGTGTAATTCGTGTCTTAATTTAAAATCCGTTTTATCAGCGGACCAATAACTAGATTTTACTTTTCAACTCCACAGCATCAATATCACTGTGCGAAGCATCATAAACCGCTTTACCGTTTTTAATTACAATCAACTGTGGCGATTGATGAAACACACCAAACTTAGCAGCGATTTCGTTCGAAATATCACGGTGCTCCAATAAATCTAAGAAATAAGGGGTTACTTCTGCTTCCGAATCAAATTTATTTTCGAATTGCTTCAATGCCATACGGCTAATGCTGCAACGCGTACTGTGTTTAAAGATGGCTACTGGTTTTTCACTAGCTGCAATTTCGTTCAATTGGGCAATATCCTTCAAAGCGGTCCAATTCATTTTATTATTTTCTTGTTTTGGAGTGTCATCACCCCCGAAAATATTTTTTAAAAAACTCATAATTTGTCTTGTTTTATGACTTTTTGACACTATAAACTGATAAATATCAGCTTTTATAAGTCAAATTGTCCTTAATTTTATAATGGAATATAATTTGTCGAATGAAATACAAAGTTAGTTAATTAAGTACTAATCCAAATCATAAATAAAAATGAACATAAATAAATTTACAATAAAATCGCAAGAAGCAATACAGCTCTCGCAACAGCTTACGCAACGAGCTGGTCAGCAACAAATCGAAAACGAACACCTTTTTAAAGCTATTTTTGAAGTGGACGAAAACGTAGCGCCCTTCATCTTGAAGAAACTCAATGTCAATGTACCGCTATTTTTACAAATATTAGACAGCACCATTGCTAGTTTCCCAAAAGTATCTGGAGGAGATGTTGTCCTTTCCAGAGAGGCGAATAAAGCGTTGAACGAAGCCGAAACCATCGCACAAAAAATGAACGATGAATACGTTTCTATCGAGCATTTACTATTGGCAATTTTTGGTTCGAAAAGCAAAGTAGCGCAAATCTTGAAAGACCAAGGTGTAACCGAAAAAGGGCTAAAAGCTGCCATTGACGAATTGCGAAAAGGAGAACGAGTAACTTCAGCATCGGCAGAAGAAACCTATAATTCTTTGAACAAATATGCCAAAAACTTAAATGAATTAGCCAAATCGGGCAAACTTGATCCCGTTATTGGTCGTGATGACGAAATTAGACGCGTGTTGCAAATCCTTACCCGTAGAACCAAAAACAACCCCATGTTGGTGGGTGAACCAGGTGTGGGTAAAACTGCAATTGCCGAAGGATTGGCACATAGAATTGTAGACGGAGATGTGCCAGATAACCTAAAAGACAAAATTGTTTTCTCCCTCGATATGGGTGCTTTGATTGCTGGAGCAAAATTTAAAGGAGAATTTGAAGAGCGTCTAAAAGCGGTGGTGAAAGAAGTTACTGCAGCCGAAGGAGACATTGTGCTTTTCATTGACGAAATTCATACCCTTGTAGGTGCAGGTGGTGGCGAAGGTGCGATGGATGCCGCCAACATTTTGAAACCCGCTTTGGCCCGTGGCGAACTCCGTGCTATTGGTGCAACAACTTTAGACGAATACCAAAAGTATTTCGAAAAAGACAAAGCCCTAGAACGCCGTTTCCAAAAAATTATCATCGAAGAACCCGATACTGAAAGTGCGATTTCGATTCTGCGCGGAATCAAAGAGAAATACGAAACGCACCATAAAGTACAAATTAAAGATGAGGCTATTATTGCCGCTGTTGAGTTATCGCAACGTTACATCACCAACCGATTTTTGCCAGACAAAGCCATTGATTTAATGGACGAAGCGGCATCCAAAATCAGAATGGAAATCAATTCCAAACCTGAAGAACTGGATATTTTGGATCGAAAAGTAATGCAACTCGAAATCGAAATCGAAGCTATCAAACGCGAAAAAGACGAAAGCAAAATTAAAATATTAGGTCTTGACCTGGCCAACCTCAAAGAAGAGCGCAACCAGATTTATACCAAATGGAAATCGGAAAAAGATGTCGTGGATAATATTCAGGCCATTAAAACCGAAATCGAAGATTATAAATACGAAGCCGAACGTGCCGAACGTGACGGTGACTACGGAAAAGTAGCCGAAATACGTTACGGAAAAATCAAAGAGGCCCAAGAACGTCTTGATATCTTACACAAAGAGTTGGTAGAAAATCAATCTGACGGAAGTTCGTTAATCAAAGAAGAAGTTACTCGCGAAGACATTGCCGAAGTTGTTGCTAAGTGGACCGGAATTCCGGTTATGAAAATGCTACAAGGTGAGCGTGAAAAACTCCTGCATCTTGAGGAAGAATTGCACCGCCGCGTGGTAGGACAAGAAGAAGCTATCGAAGCCGTGAGTGATGCCGTGCGTCGTTCTCGTGCTGGTTTGCAAGACATGAAAAAACCAGTGGGAACCTTTCTATTCTTAGGAACCACCGGAGTTGGAAAAACCGAGTTGGCAAAAGCCTTGGCCGAGTATCTTTTTGATGACGAAAACGCCATGACCCGTATCGACATGAGCGAGTACCAAGAGCGCCACAGCGTGAGCCGTTTGGTGGGTGCACCTCCAGGATACGTGGGTTATGACGAGGGTGGTCAGTTGACAGAAGCCGTGCGCCGTCGCCCCTATTCGGTAATTTTACTTGATGAGATAGAGAAAGCACACCCAGATACTTTTAACATCCTACTTCAAGTATTAGACGAAGGACGTTTAACAGACAACAAAGGACGTTTGGCCGATTTCAAAAACACGATTATCATCATGACCTCCAACATGGGAAGCCAAATCATTCAAGACCGATTTGAAAACCTAAAAGGAACAATTGAAGAAACCACTGAACTGGCAAAAGCAGATGTTTTGGGATTATTAAAACAAACTGTTCGCCCCGAGTTCATCAACCGTATCGACGAAATAGTACTGTTTACGCCGCTTACCGTGGCCAACATCAAACGAATTGTCGAAATTCAGCTGAAATCGGTAACCAAAATGCTGGCCTTGCAAGGCATCGTCATGGACGCCACACCAGAAGCAATCGAGTACCTATCCCAAAAAGGATACGACCCGCAATTTGGTGCCCGCCCAGTTAAAAGAGTTATCCAGCGAGAAGTACTCAACACACTCTCCAAGGAAATATTGGCTAGCAAAATCACAACCGATAGTATCATTTTATTGGATGCCTTCGACGGCGAATTGGTATTCAGAAATCAAACAGAAGTCAGCAATTAAGCTCTTCCCCCAACAACCCTTTCAGAATTCCAAACACTGAAAGGGCTTTACAAAACATCAATCGCAAGATTGGTGTTTTTTTTTGTTTAGGAGCAAAAGGTTTGGGGTTTCATAAGGACGTTCTGTCCTGCTCCCGACGCTTCGGGACGGCTTTATCTCGTTCCGCTCCGCTACACGAGGATATCGCCTCTATCAGGGCTATGATTTAATGAGTTGATTCTTTAATTGCGATTTGTAGGAAATAAAGTGATATATTTGGAGTAAAAAAAAGCTAATCGAACCTTCGTAAAAGCACCCAAATTTGGGAGGATATGCAAAGGTTTGATTCGTATACATATTGGTTGTGCGACAGCTGACAAAAATATTGTGTAAAAAAGAAAATCGAATTTATAAAACCAAAAAACAGAAATTAAAACTCGACTATAAATTAAGATGAATAACTTAAATCTAAAAACGGAAAGATTAAATTTAAAACCAATTTCAGAAAAGGATATTGAAAATATTCACAAATTACACAGTTTAGCCGAAACAGATAAATTTAATACTTTAGGAATTCCTAATGACATAACTGAAACAGAAATTATTGTTGATAAATGGATTTTCGAAAATAATTCTGAAATTACAAAAAGTTACTCATTTGCAGTTGAACTAAAAGAGGAAAATAAATTTATTGGAATCATTGGAATAAATTTAAGAAAGGAAAAATATAGAAATGCAGAAGTTTGGTTTAAGTTCGACTACAATTATTGGAACAAAGGTTACGCAACAGAAAGTTTGAAAAGAATAATAAATTTTGGATTTGAAAATTTAAAACTACACAGAATTGAAGCAGGTTGCGCAGTTGAAAATATTGGCTCAATTAGTGTTTTAGAAAAAGTTGGAATGTTGAGAGAAGCGCATACCAGAAAACTGTTACCGCTAAAATCAGGTTGGTCAGATAATTATGGATATGCAATTTTATCAACCGATTAAAATAATAAATCACTGTTAAAAAACCCGATGGCGCGGTTTTGAACAAAATCGATAACGCGGAATTGTATTCCGTGCCCGCAAAGTTTATCGTCAAAGTAATTATAACCTTAAGTAAATTCAGTAACCATTAAAATGATATACTGTACGTGATTGCTTCCTTCGTCGCAATGACCTTAGTTTGCGTTCGTTGTTTGTCTAGAGATTCTTTCAGAATGACAAATTAGGTGGAGATAGCTAACACAGCAAAACTTATATGCTCTTATATTTCTTAAATGGTTTAAAAAATTGCAACCCATTCGATAAAGAACATAATGATATACTATACGTGATTACTTCGTTCCTCATAATGACTTTTGTTTCGGATATACTTTGAAAAAACATTCTTCGAGAATGACAAACTTTCTGAATATGCATTGCGCATGGTTTGGCGCTCTTGAGCGTACCAAAACTTATATGAACTTCTATTTAATCCAATTATAGAACTGCTATAACTTTAACGACAAAGAAAAACTTATATGACTTATATGGTTTAAAAAATTGCAAAGCATTCGATAAAAACAAAATGATATACTATACGTGATTCCTTTCCCGAAAACGGGACAGGCTCTTCGTTTCAGTGACTTAGTTTACGTCCGGTCTTTGTCTAGAGATTCTTTCAGAATGACAAATTTTATGGATTTGCTTTGCGCATGGTTTGGCTATGAGCGTTCCAAAACTTATATGAACTTCTATTTAATCCAATTGTAGCGCTGTTAGAACTCTAGCAACAAAGAAAAACATCTATATCTTTTATGGTTTAAAATATTACATAGCATTCGATAAATAACTACTATTTAGACGAATACATTATTAAATTTTTAGCTTAATTAACATTTTTTGTCCTATCTTTATATAGTAACAAATATAGTTTATCAAACTAGCGATACAACAATTGCAGGCGGTAAAATATAGACTATGAATAGTTATAGTGTATCGTTTTTTAAAAATTTTGAACCTCCTATTTAGATGATTTGTGTAAATTGGTTTACAACATCTTCAAATATAGTATCTATGAAAAATTCGTTAGTAATTATTCTTTTATTACTCTCTAAACTTTTGTTTTCTCAAACAAAAATTGATAGTTTAGAAAGACTACTACCTAATACAGTAGCACTTGAAAAAGTAAAATTATTAAACGAATTATCTTTTGCGTATTGGAATGTCGCTCCCGTCAAAGGCCTTCAATATGCAAATATAGCTTATGCACTAGCTGTAGAAGAGAACAGCAAAGCAGATATTGCAAAATCACTACAGAGTAGAGGAGTAAATTACTGGGCCAAAAGTGAATTTAACCTTGCTCTTGATAACTATCAAAAATCATTGAAACTGTTTGAAGAAATCAATGACTTAGATGCTATAAGTGCACTATGTAGTAATTTAGGAGCTGTCTATCTCGACATTAATGATTACGAAAATGCTTTAAAATATAATTATAGGTCTTTAAAAATTTCTAAAGAACATGGATTTACTGATACTTACATCATAGCAACCAATAATATCAGCAGTATTTATTTGGCACAAAAAAATTATCCAAAAGCCTTAGAGTATCTGCAGGAAGTTATAGCTGTCTCTGGGAAACAATCCAAACCAAATAATTTGGCCTCTCAACTTAATAGTATGGGAGAGATTTATAAACTTCAAAAAGAGTACAAAAAAGCAAAAGGCAGCTATGAAGAAGCTCTAAAACTATTTAGAGAAACTAAAAGCAGCTATGGAACCGCTATTTGTTTGTACAACATTGGAGATACAGAGTACCGCCTTAAAAATTACGCTAGTGCAATTGAGTATTTAGAAGAATCTTTAACTTTAAGTAACACTATTCATGATCAATTAGGGATCTTACTAGCTAATCAAATTATGGGGCTTGTTCATAAAGCACAACAACATTATGATAGTGCGCTATCCTATTACAACAAAGCATTTCAATTGGCAATTGAACTAGGTGCTGGCGCTAAGGCAGAAAAATTAGAACTTTATAAAAACTATGCTGATCTTCATAAATCGACTGGTAAATTAGATAAGTCAATATTTTATTTAGAAAATTATATTTCACTCAAAGATAGTATCAATAGTGCAAATAGCTCAAAGCAAATCTCTGAAATGCAAACCAAATACGGTAGTGAGAAAAAAGAAAAAGAAAACGAATTATTACGCAAAAACAGTGAAATTCAAAATTTAGCTATTGCAAAACAAACCAACTTAAGAAACTCATTTATTGGCATTTCATTATTGGTTATACTAATGATTATTATACTTTTCAATAGGTTCACTATTAAGAAAAAGGCGAATCAATTGTTAATTATTAAAAACGAAGTAATTTCAAATCAACGTGATGAACTAAAAGAAATCAATTCGACAAAAGATAAATTTTTTAGTATTATTTCTCATGATCTCAAGAGTCCATTTACCAATATTCTAGGTTTTACAGATTTATTAATCGAAGACTATGATAGTTTTGATGATGATCAAAAGAAAGAAATTATAGTTGCATTAAATAAATCATCCCAATCTGCTTTTAATTTGTTATCAAACTTACTTACTTGGGCACAATCGCAAACGGGAAGAATTAAAATTAATAAAAAGCTGCTCAACTTAGAAGAGCTGGTCGAAACTAGTATTGCTCCTTATGAATATAATGCCTCTGCAAAAAACATAGAAATTATAACTACTATTCCATCTGAGGTAAATCTTTTAATTGATCGAAATTCTGCTATGATAGCTATTGGAAATTTGGTAAACAATGCAATTAAATTCACTCCAAATGGTGGGAAAATCAACCTTAATTACGATACTGGTCAAAATAATATTATGCTACATATTAAAGATACAGGTATAGGAATGACCGCAGAAATTATTGGGAAATTGTTCAAAATTGAGGAAAACATATCAACTAAAGGAACGAATAATGAAGAAGGTACAGGTCTAGGTCTCATTCTCTCTAAAGAATTTATCAATAAGAATGGTGGAGATATTACCGTAAAAAGTGAATTAGGAAAAGGCAGTGAATTTATCATCAGCTTTCCTAAATAAGATAAAAAAAATCAAGCTACCGACTGTACTTCTATGCAGGATTCATAAGAACTCAGTAGAAAATATAGAACAATAAAATCAAAGAAAACCATCAGTAACAAACTACATTGAAGCGATATAATAATTAAAAAAGCGAAGCTGTGCCTCCTGCTCGTCTAAAAGCACAGTTGCCATCTCGCTCGTATCCCTTTAATGCTAATTCTTGACTACATCGAATTTCTATTTTAAATAATTACCCAAGTACGCAGACTATTCATATGTTCTACTTTTCTTTAAGCATGTTCTTTTATTTTCTTTATTTTTGGAACAGGATAATATAGGTCGAAATTAACCCCACAAATCATGTACAGAATAGTATTTATCATAACAGTCTTTTTGTCTTTGTTCTCATGTAACTCTCAAAAGGAACTTTATGAAAATGGAAATATTAAAGCCAAAGGAAAAGTAACAAACAATGAGAAAATTGGCAAATGGAAGATTTTCTTCGAAAACGGTTCTTTATATCAAATTGGATCATATTCCAAAGGGAAAGAAAGTGGCGAATGGAAAATATTATATGAAAACGGAAAAATACATCAAATTGGAAAATTCAATAATGGAAAGCAAGATGGAGAATGGCTGTTTTTTCATTCCAACGGCAACCAACAAGGAATAGGAACTTTAGATAATGGAAAGAGAATTGGAATTTGGAAATGGTTTTATGATAATGGTCAACTTCAAACTGAAAGAAAATGGAATAGCGGAAAACTAACTGAAATAACTAGTTACTATGATGGTAAAGGGAATAAAATGGACAAAGGAACTTTCGAGAATGGTAACGGAACAATGAAAATGTATGACAGTAGCGGTAAATTACTAGAAACAGTGCAATATGAAAATGGAGAATACGTAAAATAAGCGCTATATTTGCAAACATCTACCTAGTTAAATCATCTTTAAAAAAATCGATATGTATCAATTAAATTACTGTTCCATTGCAAGTTCCGGTGCAGATTTAAAGGATCTAAACGAGATTTTGAACACTGCAATTAAACGCAATGCAGTAAAAAACATTACTGGTTGTCTCATTTATCACAACAATTATTTCGTTCAAATACTGGAAGGTGATAAACAAGCCGTACTAGACCTATATGAAAAAATTAAAAAAGATAAAAAACATCATTCAGTCACTTTACTTTGGGAAAACAGTGTTGATAGTAGACATTTTGAAGAATGGAATATGGCGTTCTATCAACCTGAGGAAAATAACATGAAACAGTTTGTTGCAAATTTTATGTATCTCGCAACTCTTGCAGACAGATCTACAGGAACATTATTGAGCTTTTGGGCTTCGGTACGCAAAATACTTGATGATGGTATGGCGACTCCTTTAGAAAGAGTATAATTTTCTACTCAAATACTAAGAGGTTTATTTACTAAAATTAGCTACTGTAGGTCATTAGTAAACTCTAATAATTTCAATTCAATAAGAAGCTCATACAATCAATTTTTGATAATTACTACATCAAAATTAAGAGTCCGATTCACGATTTTTATTTCCAAAATTCTTATGGTTAAATATTCTACTGCCTTTGTATAAGTTGCTGTTTTTTTATCCAAATTAGTAACAAAATCAAGAATTATAATGGAATAAAAGCACCTTTGATGTTAATATATAGTTATTCTCTAATCCAATACGTAATTCATTATCATTAATAGTACTGTTTGATTTGCATGAAGGATAGTCCCGAACTTTCAGGCAGCATCCTTTTTTTAGTTTTTTTTAATCAAAAAAAAATATAGCCAACAACCCGACGCAAACCAGAACGATAGTGAGAGGTTACGGTATGCCCACATTCGTATTTTGGTATAAAAAAAGGTACTCAAAACAGCTTAATGTCTTGAATACCTTTTATTATTAATTGCAAATAGTATTTATTTTGCGTTTTTCTCCTCCCATTCTATAGGAGACATTCTAAGTTTTTCGACTTCAAATGTATCATCAAAATTAGGTAATTGACCCGATTTCCAATACTCTGCATCTTTTTGAGAATAAAACCATAGCGGTTTAACATGTGTCTTAGTCCATTTTTGAGTTTCGGTAATCATTTCTTGTACACGATCTGGGAATTGACCTGCCATATCATGCTTTTCGCCTATGTCTTTGGTGATATTAAATAATTGCCATGGCTCGTTGGCCATACGTACCAATTTCCAATCTTCTTTTCTAGCCGCTACATCAGTATAACCTTCACGGTAACGATATGCAAAAATCATTTCGTCTTTGTGCGGACTAGTATTGGCAGCCAAATCATTCCATATATTTTTTCCACTCACTTTTTTCCCTTTAGGCAAATTGGTTTTGGCAAGATGCGCAAAAGTTGGGTATAAATCCAGTGCCGAAACAGGGTGGTCAAAACGAGCACCAGCTGCTACTTTGTTTGGCCAATGCCAGAACATTGGCACACGGAAACCGCCTTCAAAGGTATCTCCTTTGGTTCCTTTTAAAGGGTAATTGTTTGCTCCATGGTCAAAATTACCACCGTTATCACTCAAAAATACAATTAATGTATTCTCGTATTGATTGGTTTCTTTTAAACTTTTTACAATTTCGCCCACTCCTCTATCCACTGCATAAACCATAGCCGCATAGGTTTGACGGTCTTTGTCTTTGATATTGGCAAAGACTTTCATGTCTTCTGGCTTAGCTTCCAGGGGTACATGAGGCGCATTGTAAGCAAGGTACATAAAGAAAGGCTTTTTCTTTTTATCAGACTCTTTGATTACACGAATTGCTTCTCTAGAAAAAGCATCTGTAATATATTCTGTTTCAACAACCTCTTCTGTGTTGTGCAACAAAGGAGTGAAATACACATTAATAGGATACGCTCCTGCTTTCTTTTGTTTTTCATAATAAGGCTGAAAAAGGTTGGGAAAGTATTTATGTCCACCTCCCAAGAAACCATAAAAATCATCAAATCCGCGCTTGTTTGGTTGAAATTGGGTATTATCACCCAAATGCCATTTTCCTATGCAGGAGGTATAGTAACCTGCATCGTGCATCATATTACTCATATAGGTTTCCTCTACTGGTACTCCACTAGTAGTGGCTCTCCCATCGTCACGCAAGTTATAAGGTGTACCAATTTCTGCTGGGTATCGCCCAGTGAGTAAAGCAGCTCTACTAGGCCCACAAAAGGTGTGTGCAACATAAGCTGATGTCATAATAGTACCTTCCTTGGCCAATTTGTCCAACTCTGGCGTAATGATGTCTGGCGACCCATTAAAACCGACATCGGCATAACCTAAATCATCGCATAATATAACCAAAATATTGGGTTTTGAAGTAGGTTTCACTTGAGCACCGCAAGCAGTTACAAGTAGAAGCGCAAATCCTCCTAGAGCAATTTTAATTTTCATTTTTTATTCTTTTGTATTAAACGATATTCCTAGCCTAGTTCAATTTAATCAAAATTAAACAGTCCTATTACAAAGTAACAACCAAAAACTACAGTTTTACATCTTAATATTACCCTTAAGTTAATTTATTTTAACTGAAATAATCACTCTTAGAATATAATTTATATCTATTTGGGCGTGTCCCTCCGTAAAAACTACGGGCCGGGCTATACACTATATCTTTTATTCCGCTATCGCTTCATAAAAGGATGTCGTTTCTATCCCTCACGCGGGATTTAGGCAGTAATTTGGTCTTCCTTGGAATTATCAGAAAATACCTTGAATATAATCAGTAAAATAGAAAAAGTTCTTTAATTTTGATAAAGGACATAAATTTGACCATAACCAAAATGTAAAATAGAACTGATGATTTATATAAATAAAAAAATTAGAATTGCTGTGACAATCTTTTCATTGGTTTCATGCACTATATACGCGCAAGAGCAATTTGATACGAATACAAATAAAAAATATATTGATCTATTAGAGAGATCACTAGAAAATAACCCAAACAATAAGGAGTCTAAAGTCAATGTTGCAAAGGAATCTAGAGTCTATTGGAATGCTAGAAAACTGGACTACAACTTACATCCAGAAAAATATTTGAAAGCAATAACCTTATACCATGAAACCCAACAAAAATTTAAACAGGAAAAAGAACAAATAGATACTATTCGAAAAAAAAGAATGGACAAAGCCGTTGAAAATTTTCAAGATTTTGATGACCGAAATTCATTTCCAAAAAAGTCTATTTTATTCATTGGAAGTTCTAGTATTGCTGGTTGGAAAACCGCTCTATCTTTCCCTGAATTTCCTATAATCAACAGAGGAATCGGGGGCATGAATATTCCTGAAATACTTTATTATTATGACAACCTTGTTAAAAAATACACTCCATCTATTGTAGCTATTTACTGTGATATCGATATCGAACAAGGAAAGTCACCAGAAGTAGCAGTACAAGCATTTACTGAATTAGTAACCAAAATTAAAAAGGATTTCCCAAAAGCCACTGTACTTCTACTTTCAATGAAACCGGTTATGATTGATGATTTCATAGGAAAGGATATTCGCATGAATAAAATGCTTGCCAATAAACAACTTTTGAATTATAGCGAAAAAGAAAAAAATGTAGCATTTATCGACCTTGCAACACCAATGCTAAAAAAAGATGGAAAATTACGAACAGATATCTTTATCGAAGATGGTATGCACCTAAATACATTGGGATATACAATTTGGGATCCAATAATTAGAAAAAAATTACTAGAACTTAATCACTAACAAAAGAGTAAATTGTACAATAAAAATGAAACTTCAAACCAAGAAGCTAATCTGTTACTAATTTAAGATGAATAGCAGATTAGTATTAAACTCATTGTAGCATTTTCAACGTGGTCCGACGCACAACAAGAAATTAATTTGCAATTATAACTTGCGATAAACTATTCTTGCTCGTATTGATCTGATAGCTTCCTCGAATGTCAGGACAAACTATTAGTAGTAATAACTTTCGAGATTTTGGTTGAGCAAAAAAACTTTTTAAGTTCTAATTCTGATAAAATTTAACAACTAAACACACAGTAGTACTTCAGCTTTTCATTTTATTCTTGACAAAAAAATGTCCTTTATTATAAAAAGAATTTAACGCTTCTCTATAATTCCTAAGCAAATCTCTGTGAAGCGACTTTCTAAATCACTCCCATTTTCTTCATTAAGAAGGAAGCACTTTTGTTTTGGCAAACACCATCACGTAACTTATAATCAAAATGTAGATCGTCATTTACAATTTCGACCTCAAAGCATTTGTTAATTAAAGTATCCGGAAACTCATTGGTAGTTAAGCAAACTTCAATGTCATGCGTAGCAATTGCTCCAACAGCTTTTTGAGCAATTACTTTTTTCACAACCTCGATGGTACCGTTACGTTTATCATCAGAATTGGTTCCTCTCAAAATTTCGTCTAAAAGCACAAATGCAGGCTGCTCCTCAAGAGCGTCCATAATTTGTTTCAAACGTTTTATTTCCGCATAAAAATAAGACTCACTGTCTGTTAAAGAATCCGATAATCGCATAGAAACTAGCACTGGCAGAGGATGAACTTTTGCCTCCGAGGCACACACAACAGAACCTACTCCAGATAGTACCATATTAATACCCAAACTGCGCAAAAATGTACTTTTACCCGACATGTTTGAACCAGTCAAAATCATAAACGACTGAGGGTTGAAACTAACATCGTTACCTACCCTAGTCTTTGAATTAAGCAACGGATGACTTAACTCTTTAAACTGAATCTCGAACTTATCATTTAGCTGTGGATAAACAAAATCAGGATTATTATATGCAAAATTGGCTAAACTGCTTAATGCTTCAAATTTACCTATAGTAACTAACCATTCTTCGAGTGCATGTGCATGCTCTTTTTTCCACGCTATTAACCTATTCAAAATATGCAGATTAAATAAAAATGTTCCATTAAACAAAACAGCTGTAAACAAATTTGAAATGGCATCATTGTTACTAAACAGTCCAGACAACCTTTCTAAATGCACACTAGAGTTTTGACCATGTAGAATTAATATTTGCTGCATGTCCTTTAACTTCAAAGACTTAAAATCTTCATTTTCTATCTTTTGCAATAAAAAACTATACTGCTTACAAATTTTATCAATAGCACCAGAATTTGCAACTTCAATCTGAATTCGCTTCATAAATGCTCCCAAAACCATCAAGTTAAATACCACTATATATGCCATGGCATTTCCAAACATACTATTTGAACTTACAATATTCCCAATCAAACATATAAGAAAAAATATAGGACTTAAATAGGAAAACCAAATCGCCCACTTTGGTAATGGTCGGCTATTAAATTTACTCCAATAGAGCAACTCTTTATATACAGTTTCATTGTCATTTGCAATTTTAGCAAAAGCATTAAAATCTTGCCTCCATTCTAATTTAGAAGTTAGTTCGTGAATGGCCTCTTGATTGTCTTCAATTTCACGAATAGAACTCACATTTAACAACTCTTCGGCTAAAG